>NZ_JBKCVI010000172.1:0-18817 GCF_046317795.1 Flavobacterium sp.
TCAATCCCGAATGATGTCGGGTTGGAATACTAATAACTTAGAATTTGAAATCGTCAATACCATTGATGGCGCAGTAGAAGCTTTAACCAATGGCACAGCGGATTATTTTATGTGGGAACGTTTTATGACCAAACCATTGGTAGATAAAGGTATTTTTCGTCGTATTGCCGATTGTCCAACACCTTGGCCTTGCTTTGTAATTGCCGTACGAAATGAGTTTTTAGAACACAACAAGCAAACGCTTTCCCTCATTCTTGCTATTATTAATAAAACAACAATAGAATTCAAAGATATTCCAAGTATCGATAGGACTTTGGCCTCCAAATACCATCAAAAATTAGATGATATTCAAGAATGGTTGTCATTAACCAAATGGTCACAAAAACCTATCGAAGAAAAAGTGTTAAACAATATTCAAAATCAACTCTTTGACCTGAAGATTATAGATAAAAAAGGTATTTTTGCAGAAATAGTAAAAGCCGTTTAGCTTTTGCCATAGGCAATATGATGGAATTTGGTAATCTTTCTTTTCAAAAACTCGAAGAAAAATTCAGGATAAAAAGTCCTTGGGATTTGATAATCATTTTTGTCTTAAATATACTTATCACCATCCCCATTTTTATCATTGCCCATCAAAATTTAATTACACTTGAGTGGGCATATCACGTTGATAGAATTTTATTGTTTCTAGCCATTTTACTGGGAATACAGTATCTTTTACAATTAATGAGAAAAGTGACTTTAATATCTATAATTTTGTATCTTATTATGTTGGTTTACGGTTCACTATCAGATAAATATGGATTTAAAAGTGTCTTTGAGGATTATCGGTCGATGATGTATACCATGAATGACAATCCCTATCCGCAGGACATAATTATCTCTAAATTAATGCCTTTCCCTAATAAATCTAAAATTTTAGATGCTGTTGAATATCAAAACCCGAAAGTGAGAGATTTTGCTTTTATGGCTATTAATAAACATTTCAAAAAAATTAAAGGGTACAATGACTATTTTACTATCATTCAATCGTTTGCTATTTTCAAGGAAATAAATGGTAGCTGGAATTATGTTAGCGATCCGAAAGGTCATGACTATATAGCTAAAGCAACAGAGTCGCTAAAATACCTTTCTGGTGATTGTGATGATCATTCTATTTTAATGGCTGCTTGTATAAAATCTATTGGAGGAACTACCCGATTAATTCATACCAAAGGACATATTTACCCCGAAATTTATATCGGTAACAAAATAGATTTGGAACACATCAACTACCTAATAAAAAAAGAACTTTTCCCTCAAGAAAGCAAAAATAAAAGTATCCATTGTCACATAGATGAACGAGGTAATGTTTGGCTCAATTTGGACTATACTGCCAAATATCCTGGTGGTCCATTTATGAACGAAGAGATTTTGGGTGCTTTGACATTAGATTAATTGTTCTGATTTATTAAAAAAGTAGAGCTAGCACTTATAAATGAATGATTCACCAATTAATTAAAGTTTTTCCTTTTTTTTTGAGAAAAATATTGGTTTTACTAAAATGTTGGTTACCAAACCACAAACCTCGATTGGCACTTAGTGGTGATGGATGTCCGGTTTCTAAAACATGATGTTTAGTTCTGTCAATGTGTTTGCCTTTCTTTTTGGCAAATCCACCCCAAAGTAAAAATACCACGTTCTCTTTTTCTTCCGAAATTTTCTGAATAACAGCGTCGGTAAATGTCTCCCAACCCTGATTTTGATGACTACCCGCTTCACTTTCTCTAACCGTTAAAGTTGCATTGAGCAATAAAACACCTTGATTAGCCCAACGTTCTAAATTACCCGAATTTGGGAATGGCAAATCCAAATCTCTCTGAATTTCTTTAAAAATATTGATTAATGATGGTGGAAAAGCATTGCCGTCATTCACCGAAAAACACAATCCGTTGGCCTGACCCAAACCATGATACGGATCTTGACCAATGATGACCACATTCACTTTATCAAACGGACAATGATTAAAGGCGGAAAAAATAGTATCTGCTTTTGGAAAACAACTATATGTTGCATATTCCAATTTCAAAAATGAAATAAGTTCTTGAAAATAAGATTTTTCAAATTCATTTTTTAGTACATCATGCCAAGAAAAATGTAATTGAATTAACATCTCATAAAATTTTATCAAAAATAACATTTTCTATTGCAATATGGAAGGCAACCTTTGTAACTTTGAACCATAGATACTGATTTGATGATATCGATTACCACTAAAACATTACAAGACTTAGAGTTTAACACCGTTTTGCAAACCGTTTCAGATGCATGTAATACTGAAATAGGCAAACAAAAAGCATTAGAAATTGTTCCATTTAACGACAAGGAAAATTTAATGAATGCCTTGCAACAAACATCTGAATATCTGTCCTCTTTTACCAATAACAATGCCATCCCCAATCACGGATTTGATAATATAACTAACGATATAAAATTTCTTGCTATTGAAGATAGTTTCTTAGAAGTTGGAAGTTTCAGAAAAATTGCAACACTATCGGAAACGGTAAATGTACTTTTAGTTTTCTTAAAAAAGTTCCATGATTATTATCCAAAACTAAACGAAAGAGCAACTCAAGTAGAGTATACCAAATACATCATTCAAAAAATTGATGAAATTGTCGATAAATATGGCGATATTAAAGACAATGCTTCACCTGATTTAATTAACATTCGAAGGGATATGAGTTTGGTTCGTGGCAAGGTCAATCAGAGCTTTGGACAAGCCATGAGTCAATACAATGCGTTGGGATATTTAGATGAAATTAAAGAAAGTTTTGTTGAAAATCGGAGGGTTTTAGCGGTTTTAGCAATGTACCGACGAAAAGTAAAAGGTTCAATTCTAGGAAGTTCCAAAACCGGAAGTATTGCCTACATAGAACCCGAAGCAACATTGCGTTATTCAAGAGAATTGAGTAATTTGGAATATGAAGAACGAGAAGAAATCACTCGAATTCTAAAGAAATTATCCAATGATATTCGACCCTTTCTAGAATTATTAAAACAGTATCAAGAGTTTCTTAGCGACATTGATGTGGTGGCCGCCAAAGCCAAATATGCCCGTAAAATCAATGCAGTATTACCCACTATTACAAACGAGAAGGAATTGTATTTTAGAGATGCCTTTCATCCTATTCTGTATTTAAATAATCTAGAAAAAAAAGAAAAAACATACCCTCAAACTATTGAATTAAACAATGAAAATCGAATAATTGTCATCTCTGGACCCAATGCAGGTGGAAAAACAATCTCTTTAAAAACGGTTGGCTTACTGCAATTGATGCTACAATGTGGCATATTAATTCCCGTTCATGAACGCAGTAAAACATTTTTGTTTGATCGAATTTTAACCGATATTGGCGATAATCAATCCATAGAAAATCACTTGAGCACCTATAGCTATCGATTGAAAAACATGAATTATTTTCTCAAAAAATGCAATGCGAAAACATTGTTTTTAATAGATGAATTTGGAACAGGTTCCGACCCTGAATTGGGTGGTGCTTTGGCAGAAATTTTTCTAGAGGAGTTTTATCATCGAGAAGCTTATGGTATCATCACTACACATTATTCTAATTTAAAGATTTTAGCCAACGAATTAGCATTTGCCAGTAATGCCAATATGCTTTTTGATGAAAAGTCTTTGGAACCCATGTATAAACTAATTTTGGGTCAAGCTGGAAGTTCCTTCACTTTTGAAGTAGCGCAAAAAAATGGTATTCCTTATGGACTAATCAATAGAGCCAAAAAGAAAATAGAAGTTGGAAAAGTGCGTTTTGACAAAACGATTGCCACGCTTCAAAAAGAGCGTACAAAACTCGAAAAAACGTCACAAATATTAAAGGAAGAAGAAACCAAAGCGCGTGAAGAAGGAAAAAAAATGGAAACTATCAACATTAAAATTCAAGATAAATTAGAACGGTATCAGGAATTGTATGATGCTAATCAGCGTTTGATTTATATGGGACAAAAGATTGATGATATTGCGGAGAAATATTTTAATAATAAAGACAAAAAAGTGTTGATTGGCGAGTTTTTAAAAATTGTTGAAATAGAAAACTCTAAGCGCAAAAAAGCAACTGCTAAAGAACGAGTAGAAAAAGAAATCATCAAAAAGAAAGTGATTGAGGAAGTTCACGTTAAAGTTGAAGAAATTAGAGAAGTCAAAAAAGAAAAGAAAAAAGCACAAAAAATAGAATCTGAAAAACCAAAAATAACTTTGAAAGTAGGTGACCGCGTTAGGATGTTTGATGGAAAAGCGGTTGGAACTATTGATAAAATTGAAAAGAACAAAGCGGTGGTGAATTATGGCGTTTTTACATCAAAAGTAAACCTTGAACAATTAGAATATGTTCAAGCAAAATAATACTGAAATAAAATCAGCATAAATATGGAAATTTCAGATTTACCAATAGACAAAAAAATAATCCTCTTTGATGGGGTTTGCAATCTTTGCAATGCATCTGTTCAATACGTAATTAAACATGATAAAAAAGATGTGTTTCGATTTGTATCACTGCAATCGGAATTGGGACAAAAAATTCTGAAACATATCGGAATAGCTGATAAAAACATCGATAGTATTGTTTTGTATCAACCCGGAATTGCATATTATTATAAATCAACTGCTATAATTGAAATCACAAAATCACTTCAAGGATTTTTTAATTATGGCCTATTATTTAGGATATTGCCAACACCATTACGAGATATCGTATATGATTATATCGCAAAAAACCGTTATCATTGGTATGGTAAAAAAGAGAGTTGTATGATACCCACACCCGAATTGAAAGCGAAATTTTTAGCATAAAAAAAGCCATCATTGCTGATGGCTTGCTAGTTATAAAAACAATCAACTATTGTTTAACAATCTTTTTGGTTAAAGCACCTTGATCAGTTGTTATTCTCATCATGTAAACTCCAGAGGATAAATCTGAAATAGTAATGTCAACGTTAGATAAATTATCTAAAGGAATAGATTTAATTATTCTACCATTGATATCAAACATTTCAACATTATTAATGGAAAAGTTTGATGTACTTGAAATAGAAACTAAATTAGTTGCTGGATTTGGAAAAACAGAAAAATCTTCATCATTTGCAATCTGATTAAGCCCTAATAATGTATCGGTGCTTGATGCTTTAACTTGCAAATTATCCATAACCATTGTAGCTGCTAATGAATTAGGAGCGGCAGTTGTGTTCCCTGAAAAAGAAATAAAATCAATTTCATCGGGATCTGTTCCAGTTGCACTACCATTAAGAGTTAAACCAGGTTCAGCAATTCCAGGTCCTTTAATTCTAACTTGTCCAGTTGTTTTATTATAGGAAACACCTATTCTGCTCCAAGTACTTGCAGGTAGTTGTATACCAGGAGCTGCGGCTAATGTATAATTATAATTTCCGACAGGGTTTCCAGTTGGAGTTGAATAAGCCACTAAAAATAGTTCTCGTGTTGCAGCTCTTACGTTAAATCCAGCAACTACATTTCCTGCAGCATTAAAGATATATGCCCCAAATGTATTTCTACTAGTACTTGTTCCATCACCTGGATTAATATCTAATTCCAATTCGATAATATTATTTGTAGTTGTTCTACTTGCCCAAATCGTTGAAAAACCACTTTGCCACAAATAACGGCTGCCCTTGTCACCATCTGGACCTTCTAGTTGCAAACCTAAACTGGCATTACCGCCAGAAACAATCTGTGCATTGGAAACATCTGCATTTGTTGAAGTTGTAGGAGCAGTACCATTATTCGCAAAAAATAAATAATTACCCTGCCCAGGAACTGTTCCAGTAATTTCTGTAGAAATATTACCTACAGTCAACGCATTAAAATTTTCTGATTGTAATACTTGTGCATAAACAAATGATGATGATGCAATTAATAATAAAAGTAAATTTTTTTTCATAAGTTTTTGTTTTTTTAAATTATGAATTCAAATATAATAAAGTAATCAATATCTTTTCTATTTTTAACTATCTTTTTCCCATTTACCCACAACAGATGTTGCTAATGCATTTCCGAGGACGTTTGTAGCACTTCTAAACATATCACAAAAATGATCAATTGGAAGTATTAAAGCAATACCTTCAATGGGTATTTTAAACATCCCACAAGTGGCAGCAACAACTACCAAACTAGCCCTTGGAACACCAGCAATGCCTTTACTGGTAAGCATTAAAACTAGTAACATGGTCATTTGAGTCCCAAAATCCAGATGAACACCATAAGCTTGAGCAATAAAAATACTGGCAAACGTCATATACATCATACTTCCATCAAGATTGAACGAATAACCCAATGGCAACATAAAGGAAACAATTTTATCTTTTACGCCAAATCGCTCTAATTCTTCCGTTAGCTTTGGAAAAACGGCTTCTGAACTAGTAGTACCAAAAGCTATTATTAATGGACTGACAATTCTTTTTAATAATGTGGTCATGTGACTTTTGAGAAAAATATATCCCACTAACAATAACACAAGCCATAGTGAGGAAATTCCAATCAAAAAAGAACCAAAAAATTTAGCATAGGTAATTAATAATTCCTCTAAATTTCGAATGGCAAAAACACCTGCAATAGCGCCAAAAACTCCGATAGGAGCAAATTTCATAACATAATTTACCATTTTCAAAATGATATGCGATGTCTTATCCAAAGCAGTAACCACTGGCTTGGCATGATCACCGATAGAAGCGGCAGCTAATCCAAAGAAAATGGAAAAAATTACAATTTGTAGAATTTCATTGGTTGCCATGGCTTCCACAATACTTTTTGGAATGATGTGTTCAATAAAATTTTGTGCCGAAAAACTTTGTGTTTTATCTGTAACTTCTGCGGCGGTAGAGGCATCAATATCTGATAATTGCAACCCAGTTCCAGGATGTAGAAGATTCACCCAAAACATTCCAATCAACAAAGAAATCAATGAAGCTGTGAAAAACCAACCTAATGCCTTTCCTCCTATTCTTCCCACGGCTTTAATATCGCCAAGTTTGGCAATTCCTACAACTAACGTTGTGAAAACCAATGGTGATATAATCATTTGCACCAATCGAATGAAAACGGTTGCCAACATTTTTATATATCCACTAAATTCTTTTGCAGATTCAACGGAATAATTATTATGAACATAAATCCCTATGAATGCGCCAATAATCATGGCAATAAGAATCTGAACAGTAAGATTGGATAAGAAAGACTTCTTTTTAATTTCAGTAGTGTTCATTTTAGTTAGTTTTCAGCATCAGCTTTCAGTCTCAGTTTATCAGTATTTACTACTGCATACTGTGACTTCAAACTGAATACTATTTTTGGTATGTTTTATTAAGTAAGTATAAATCGGCAAGAACAAGAGCCGCCATTGCTTCTACTATTGGAACTGCTCGTGGCACAACACATGGGTCATGACGACCTTTTCCTTGATTTTCAATTATTTCGTTTTGATTGGTTAAAACTTCTTGTTTTTGAATTAATGTTGCCACTGGTTTAAAAGCTACTCTAAAATAAATGTCCATCCCATTGGAAATGCCACCTTGAATTCCGCCAGAAAGATTGGTTTTAGTAGTACCGTCTTCCTTGTATAAATCATTATGTTCGCTGCCTTTCATTGTGGCACCGCAAAATCCGCTTCCAAATTCAAATCCTTTCACCGCATTGATAGAAAGCATGGCTTTTCCTAATTCGGCATGGAGTTTATCAAATACAGGTTCACCCAAACCTATTGGGACATTTTGTAAAACACAGGTTATGGTTCCTCCCACAGTATCACCTTGTTTTTTGATTTCTTTGATGTAATTTTCCATTTTCTCCGCTGTCGCCAAATCGGGACAACGAACAGCATTGCTTTCTGTTAAAGTAAAATCCAAATCTTGATAGGGTTTATCAATAAAAATTTCTCCAACTGAAGAAACAAACGCATTGATTTTTATTTCTGGTACCACTTGTTTTGCAATAGCTCCAGCCACGACTCTACATACAGTTTCTCGGGCTGAACTTCTTCCACCACCACGATAATCTCTTATGCCATACTTTTTTTCATACACATAATCGGCATGACTTGGACGATAAGAATCTTTAATATGTGAGTAATCATCTGATTTTTGATTGGTATTGGGAATGATAAAACCTATTGGAGTTCCGGTTGTTTTACCTTCAAAAATACCCGAAAGAAACTGGACTTCATCTTCTTCTTTTCTTTGGGTAACTATCGAAGATTGACCGGGTTTTCTTCGTTGCATTTCGTTGCGAATGGAATCAAAATTTAGCATAATTCCAGCTGGACAACCATCTATGATTCCACCTAAAGCATCTCCATGGGATTCTCCAAAGGTAGTCAGTCTAAAAAGTGAACCATAACTATTTCCAGCCATAACAATGTGTTTTAAACAAATATACTATTTATGAAGTAAAGTAAAAATTGGAAATGCTATTTATTTAATAATAATTGGTTTTTTAGATTTGATTTTCACTACACTATAAGGGTAAACATAATTTGGTTGAATAGAAGGATTATCTTCAACAGTTGAGGGTTTAAGTTCTTTTATAGTTAAAATGATATTGCTTTCTGTTTCTTCTACTTTATCAATAATGATATTATAATTTCCCTCGGGTAATGGTCCCATATTTAAAATAATAAAATTGCATTTTTGAATGTCATCTGTTTTTATTTTCTTCTTCAAATTTGGATCAGAAAAAAGCATTTTAATTTCGTTTGGTTCGTTTAAAATTTCATAAAATTTAATATTGGCTCCACCATCATTGCTGAAACTTAACACTTCGTATAATGTATTTTCTACCACACTTTTTGTGGTTGAACATGAAAATAAAAGTAATGCTGCAAAAAACACGATTATATTTTTCATTTGGTATCTTGTATAGCTTTTAAATATAGGTTTTCGTATAATGGAAGAATATTTTTTATATCAAATTGTTTGGCAACATCTAAAGCATTTTCTTTAAACTTAGTCAACGTTTTATTGTCCGATAGAATTTTTATTGCATTTTCTGACATGCTATCGACATCACCCACATTGCTAAGATAACCCGAAACGCCATCAAAATTCACCTCAGGCAAACCTCCTGAATTACTAGATATAACAGGAACACTCCAAGCCATTGCCTCGAGAGCTGCTAGTCCAAAACTTTCGGTTTCTGAGGGCAGAAGAAATAAATCAGAAAAGGACAATATTTGATCTATCTCATGGCTGTTGCCAAAGAAAATGACCTTATTCTGAATGCCTAATTCGATACAAAGTTGTTCTGATTTTGCTTTTTCAGGTCCATCACCTACCATCATCAATTTAGCCGGAATTTGTTGTTGGATTTTATAGAATATCTTGATAATATCGGGAATACGTTTTACTTTTCTAAAATTACTGATGTGAGTCACAATCCGCTCTTCTTTATTTGCCATAACTGAACGTTGGCAGGAAATTAAAGATTCGTTACGGATTTTGTCTAATTCAATAAAATTGGGAATTACATGTATGTCTTTTTTGATATTAAAGAGTTTGTAAGTATCGTCTTTTAAGCTTTGGGAAACGGAAGTCACCACATCTGATTTATTAATACTGAAACTCACTGCAGTTTTGTAAAACGGGTGATTTCCTACCAATGTAATATCGGTTCCGTGAAGCGTTGTTACCATAGGTAAAATGATACCTTGGTCTTTCAACATTTGCTTTGCCATATAACCCGCGTAAGCATGTGGAATAGCATAATGAACGTGTAGTATTTCAATTTTATAAAGCTTGACCATATCAACCAACTTGCTTGATAATGCCAGCTCATAGGGTTGATAATGGAACAAAGGATATTCGGGTACGTTTACTTCGTGGTAATGCACATTTGAATTGAGCAATGCCAAACGCACAGGTTGTCGGTAGGTAATAAAGTGAATTTCGTGACCGCGATGTGCTAATTCTAATCCTAATTCTGTGGCTACTACACCACTTCCTCCAAAGGTAGGATAACAAACGATTGCTATTTTCATACTGAAATTTTATGACTACGAATTTAATGAAAATTGATACGAAAACCTTTAAATCAATGTTAAAGATTATTTATCTAAAATTGCTTCTTGTATCACTTTCTGAATATCCTCTCGAATATTTTCTTTAGATAGTTTGTTAGGAAGATTTGAATCGGGATACGTTCTATTGGACAAGAAAACATATACAATATCTGTTGCTGGATCAGCCCAAGCTATGGTTCCTGTGAATCCAGTATGACCAAAACTAGACATCGATACACAACCGCAGGTTGGTCCAGCAGATCCGAGTTGTGGTTTGTCAAAACCTAATCCGCGACGATTGCCTTCCGTGCAATACCAGCAGGTATTAAAATCGGTAAAAGTGGCTTCAGAAAAATACTGTTGGTTTCCATAATTTCCCTTTTGCAGAAATAATTGCATCATCTTAGCCACATCCATAGCATTGGAAAAAATGCCAGCATGTCCGCCTACCCCATTTTCCATGGCGGCTTCCATATCATGAACATATCCTTGAATGGTATCATGGCGAAAATAGGTGTCAATTTCGGTTGGGACAATGACTTTTTTATCCAATTTTTGTAAAGGATTATACAACGTATTATTCATTCCTAATGTTTTGTAGAAATTATCATAAGCCAATTCATCTAAAGGTTTACCAGTGATTTTTTCTAAATATTGCTTGAGAATAATAAAGGTAAAATCGCTGTAGCGGTATTCTTTTTTATCCATCAACGGACTGTTGATGATTTTTTTTATAATAGTATCATGATAATCATCTCGGAGGAACAAACTATCCGAAACTCGTTTGGTAAAACCTTGGGTTGCAACTTTTCGATAGTACTTTTCCATAGGCATTTTTGATGAATCAACGGTAGCTTTGTAGAAAGGAATCCAAGCTTGCATTCTACCATAATGCGAGAGCAATTCTTTGAACGTAATTTGCTCTTTGTTTGATGCTTTAAAAATGGGTAACATTTCGCCCAAAGTTGTTTCTAGATTGACTTTTTTCTTGTCATATACTTGCATCACATTGGGTAAGGTAGCAACTATTTTTGTCAAAGAAGCAACATCATATAAATCAGTGTTTTTAACTTTTGTAGCAGTATCATAAGTATGCGAACCAAACGATTTTTGATAAATGACTTTGCCTTTACGCGCTACTAAAATTTGCATTCCTGGTGCCATTTTCCCATCGATAGCTTTTTGAGCCAATTTTTCTATTTGGTTTAATTTTTCAGAACTCATGCCTACGTTTTCTGGTGTAGTGAAGCCCAATCTATTGAGTTTTTCTGTTGCTATTCCATCACCTGCTTTGAACGTTTGATTAATAGAAACGGGCAATTTTCCTTTGGCATCAATAGCACCAAAAAGAAATTCGGCTGACACTTCCTGAGCAACATTTCCGTTTTGATAGGAAACCACAACGGCTTCAATGGGCTCAAAATTGGCAATATTTGATAAAGAATACGGTTTGGCAAAACAATCTAAAATCACTTTCTTTTGAGTGGCTATTCTATTTACAATTTGCAATTCAGTTTCGGATAATTCAGGTGATTTCCACCACGATTTATCTGATTTATGGTAGCCGATAATTACGGTTTCATAGCCGTTCAACTTAGTCATCAGTGAATCAATATTGGCATCAAAAACTTCGGTAACTTCGGTATATTTATTTAGTGTAGTTACAAAAGAACTATTGGTATCATCACCCATTTTGACATAGGCAATTTTTTGATTTAGATTTTTAATTGGCAAAATAGCATCTTGATTTTTCACAACCGTTATGGCATTTTCGTACAGTTGGTATTGCAAATCCAAGTTTGATCTTGGATTTAAATCATTATGAATGTTGATACCTTCAACTGGTTTGTAATTGTTTAAACCCGCTTTGAATTTGTAATGTAAAATCTTCTTTACTGATTCAGCAAGTCGGTTCTCAGAAATAAGTCCATCTCGGTAGCTAGAACTAATTTTTTCTACTGCCAACGGAACATTTTCAGCAAAAAGTAGAATGTCATTTCCTGCCAAAAATGCTTCTAAATCAATATCGCCAGGTTTTTTAAAATTACTAGCGCCTTTCATATTCAAAGCATCGGTAAAAATCAAACCATCAAAACCCAATTGTTCTTTTAACAAATTATTGACCACTGAATACGAAATAGATGTTGGATACCCTTCTCTGGGTTCTAAACTTGGTACATTCAAATGTGCCACCATTACTGACACTAATCCTTCATCAAACATTCTTTTATAGGGATATAATTCTACTTTTTCGATATGGTCTAAAGTGGCATTAACAACAGGTAACGTGCTGTGAGAATCGGTTGAAGTATCACCATGACCTGGAAAATGTTTTCCTGTTGAAAAAACTCCTTGACTTTGAACTCCATTCATCAAAGCGATGGCATGTTCAGTAACATTGACTTTGTTTTCGCCAAATGAGCGATAGCCGATAATTGGATTTTTTGGATTGGTATTGATATCTAAAACGGGTGAAAAATTAAAATGCACGCCCAATCTTTTGCTTTCCTTGGCCATACTAACGCCAACTTGCTCAACCAATTTCAAATCTTTGATTGCACCTAATGTCATATTAAATGGATATCGAAAAGTAGAATCCAATCGCATACTCAATCCCCATTCAGCATCAATCCCAATAAACAAGGGAACTTTTGATAACGCTTGGTATTTATTTGTTAATCGAGCTTGACGTTTTGGTCCGCCTTGAAAGAAGATTAATCCGCCAATATTATAATTGCGAACTAATTTTTCAATGGCGTTAGTATGAATGGTATCCTTATTAGAATAGCAAGCCACCATAAAAAGTTGCCCTACTTTTTCGTTGAAAGTCATTTGATTATAAATACTATCAACCCATTTGTTTTCTGCATAGGTTTCGGGAAAAAAGTTTTTCCTTTCCGATTTAATATGCGGAATATAGATTTCCTCCTCAGTAGCAAAACCGGCTTTTCCAACAGCTGTTTTATTGTTTTTGGAAGACGAACAATTCGTAACCAAAAACAATAATATAATGAGTAGACCTATTCTGAATAAAAAACTTTTCATGAAAAATGAAGCTTAAAAAAATCGTCCATGCCAACTTTCACCCGCTGGAACTTCCCAGTTTTCGTTAAATTCTTCAATGGTATTTACAAGATTATTGAAAACAATAGTATTGGCTGTCACAGCTTTTTCTTTTGCCATTTTCTTAAAATCCAGTAGCGATTTATGAGCAATGTGTTCCCCGTTTTTGAATGTTACATTCATTTTATCCAATAAATCTACTTTATATTTTAGTTCCAAACTCTGAATAAAAGCAACGGATGAATCAATAGAACAACCGGTGGCTTGTTGTACTTCTTGGTTTACTGCAATAATTATAAATCGGTTGTATTTCAACAAATAAGATGCTTCAAGTCCAGTTCCGTGAGCCGTCCAGTTTTCTAAAAATGCTTTTAACTCATTTTCGATTTCGGTCATTTCCGCCTCAGAAAATTTTCGGTTCGATTGGTAAATCCAAATTTTAGAGTTTTCGGGTAAATTTTCAAATGGTTTAAACATTGGATTTGTGAATAGTGATTTGTATTTCGTACTTCGTATTTCGTACTTTTTTGCTATAAATCTTGAGCATTTGCAATTAATTCGGCGATATCCATCACTTTCACTTCACCTTCTTTTTCTTTGTTTTTCACTCCGTCCGTCATCATGGTGTTGCAAAATGGACAACCAGCTGCAATGATTTCGGGTTGAGTTTCCAATGCATCTTCGGTTCTTTCGATATTGACTTCTTTGTTCCCGGGTTCGGCATCTTTAAACATCTGTGCACCACCAGCACCACAGCACAAACCATTCGCTCGAGAACGTTTCATTTCAACCAGTTCAGCATCTAATTTTTGAATTAAATCTCTTGGAGCTTCATAGATATTATTTGCTCTTCCAAGATAACATGGGTCGTGAAACGTAATTCTTTTTCCTTTGAATTGTCCACCTGCAATGGTTAATCTTCCGGTGTCTAATAATGATTTCAAAAACTCGGTGTGATGAATCACTTCGTATTTTCCACCCAGTTCAGGATATTCATTTTTTAAGGTATTAAAACAGTGAGGACAAGCGGTAACGATTTTTTTGGCTTCGTAGGCATTTAGAACCTCAATATTCATCATGGCCTGCATTTGAAACAAAAACTCATTCCCTGCTCGTTTTGCTGGATCACCAGTACAGCTTTCTTCAGTTCCAAGCACGGCAAACTCCACATTGGCACGATTTAAAATACGCACAAATGCTTTGGTAATTTTCTTCGCTCTGTCATCAAAACTTCCAGCGCAACCCACCCAAAATAATACTTCGGGTTGTTTGCCTTGAGCCATCATTTCTGCCATGGTTGGCACTTTTACTACTTCACTCATAAATTTCAAATTAAAAATTCCAACCCAAAGTTTCGGGATCAAACCTGCTTGATGATTATTTGGTTTAAAAATCTAATTCCAACTTCCTTCTTCTAACTTCCAACTTCAAACTACTCATGATGTTCGTCATCAAACACTTGAATAGTAACTTCTTTGTCCACTAAATCGGTAAATTTTCCTCTGTAGCGAGTTGCTTTTACCAAATGATTATCAATCCAGTGGTAATTTCCACCACGTGGTTTTCCAAAAAGAATTCCATGGTATTTGAACCCATGTTTTTTCAACCAAATCTCGGTATATTCTCTGTGCGCTTCCGTTCGAGAAGTGAAGAAGAAAATTACATGACCTTCATCATACCATTTATTTAAAGTAACTAACGCATCGGGGTAAAGTTCGGCGGTTAACATTCTTTCTGGTTCTTCGTTTGGAATATCGTCACAAACAGTTCCGTCAATGTCGATTAGATAATTCTTAATTCCTTCTGGTAAAATGGGACTTAAATGTTGCCCGTTTTCTGTGATTCTTTGTAAGTTTTTGTCAATGTCTTCCGTTTTCATTTTTTACTTTTTATAGTTTTCAAATTCATTCGACAAATCCTCAAGCTCACATATGAGAATTTATCAGATAGTGTTAATGGGTTAAAACCCATTTTTATTCAAATGCTTCGCAGCTAGTTATTATTCATCTTTCCAGTTTAATCGGTCTTGTTGGTTGTATTGCCATGGCGCGCCATTATTTTCGATATTGGTCATCATTGCATTTAATGATTGTGGTGCCGCACTTTGCTCCATCACCAAATAGCGTCTCATATCCATAATTATAGATAGCGGACTTATATTGACTGGGCATTCTTCGACACAAGCGTTGCAAGAAGTACATGCCCAAAGTTCTTCCTGTGTAATGTAATCGTTTAATAATGATTTGTTATCGGGAATAAATACGCCTTTATTAGCATCTATATTTTTTCCTACTTCTTCCATTCTGTCACGTGTATCCATCATGATTTTTCGTGGTGACAATTTTTTTCCTGTTTGATTGGCAGGACATGAAGAGGTACAACGACCGCATTCGGTGCAGGTGTAGGCATTGAGCAATTGCACCCAATTCAAATCTTGCACATCTGAAGCTCCAAATTTAGTTGGAACAGCGCTTTCATCAACAGGTTGAGTGGCATAAGGATCAGCGTTGGGATCCATCATGATTTTGACTTCTTTGGTAACACTTTCTAGATTATCAAATGTTCCTTGTGCATTTAAATCGGCAAAATAAGTGTTTGGGAAAGCTAAAAGTATGTGTAAGTGTTTGGAATAATAAAGATAATTTAAGAATGCAATTACCATTAAAAAATGTCCCCACCATCCAACTCTTTCTAAAATATGTAAAGTACTTTCGCTCATTCCTCCAAAAATTGCTGGTCCTAAATGTTGTGAAATGGCAAAGTGGAAAGAGCCTGTTCCTTCAAAATGCGATTTTCCTAATGAATACAATACTTCATCGGTTCCATTCATTGTGAAAATACAAGTTACTAAAACAATCTCCATAATGAGAATTAGGTTAGCATCTTTTGTTGGCCAACCTAACATTTCTGCTTTATTGAAACGTGGTAATTTTAATAAATTCCTTCTTAACAAAAAAATAATTGTAGCTACTAACGCTAATAATGAAAGGATTTCTATAAAACTGATTAGGAAAGTATAAAATCCTCCTAAACTCGGTTTAAAAAAACGATGTGTACCAAAAACTCCATCAATTATAATTTCTAACAACTCAATTTGGGTAATTATAAAAGCTGCATATATGGCAAAATGCAAAATTGCAGGTATTGGTCTAGTAAACATTTTTTTCTGTCCTAAAGCAATCATAGCCATGTTTTTCCATCGTTCTGAAGGATTATCGAAACGATTGACCTCTTGGCCTAAATTAATGTTACGAATTAGCTTTTTTACATTTTTAGCAAAAAAACCAATTCCCAAAGCGAGAGTAATAGCAAAAAGTAGGTTATCAATATACATCATAACTTGTATTTTACTTTTTAATAGAATCGTTTACAGGTGCTTTATAGGGTTTGTTTTTCTTTCCAAAAAGCGAAACATTAACGTATCTTGTTGGATTTAAACGTAAATCTTGTAACAATAACTCTAGTTCTTTTGAAGTTTTAGAAAAGTTGTTATACAGTGTTTCATCTTTTGCTAATTTGCCCAAAGTTCCTTTCCCTGATTGAATTTCAGCCATTATTTTATCGACGCTGGCTAATGTTTTTTCTAGTTTGTTTACTGTTTCACCAATATTAACTTTAGCAATTGAATCGGATATTTTTGCAAAATTACCCGATGCTTTATCAAAGTTGGTTAATGAAGAACTTATTTTTTCTTTATTATCAGCAAGCATTACATTCACATTTTTGGAAGCCGATTTAAACTGGATTAAGGTTGAATCTAAACTCACAATACTACTCTGCAAACTTTGTTTTGTTTTAGCATCAAGGATAGAATTTACATTTTTTAATAAATCATCCGCAGAAACAACCATTTTCTCTACTTTCTCTTGTAATGGTGTTAAGCGTTCTGCAACCAATGCTGTCAAACCTGGTTTATTGCCGCCTTTTAATGTCATTCCAGACTCGGCTAGTGTTTTATCTTCAAAATTAGGAATAATCATGATTTGTTTCCCTCCAATTAACCCGGGCTCATAGATTGACGCTATACTAGATTTTGAAATAGGAAATTCAGATTTTATTTGAAGCTCCACTTGGATTTTTCCTGAATTATCAATGAATTTAATGTTACTCACTTTACCAACAATCAAACCATTGATAGTAACTGGTGCTGAACTTAATAATCCTTCCACATTATCATACTGCACATAAAAGGTTTTATAATTCACAAATAAGTCTCTTCCTTTTAAGAAACTGTAACCCCAAATAAATAATAAAATAGATGCAATAACCAATACTGCTGTCTTAATTTCTCTAGTGATTCTCAATGGTAAAACGTTTTTGACAAAGTTAAAATAAAATATTAATTCTCCTTATTATTATTGCTTTAATGCTTCCTGAACCGAAACTTTTTTACCATTCTTAAAAGCGATGATAAATGCTGAAGAATATCCTTTTGTTTTTGCTTCCGATAGTAATCTTTTGGCTTCTTCATAATTAGAAGTATTGCCATACATGTATTTGTTTAAATTTCCATCCGATGACACCGAAATATTAGATAATCCATTAAAATTACTAGGAACAAGTTCTAATTTTTTCGCACTTGCAGAAAGTTGCACTTTGAAAATGATACCAACAGCATCAACATCATCTTGTTTTGGTTCTGTTTTGGTTTCCGGTTTTTTTCCAGCTGGCGTTTTAGTATCTAGTTTTTTTGAAGTGGTTAACGTTTTTGCTGAGTCAATTACTGGTTTAAGTTCCATTTTTTGTGATGGTTTCACAATATTATCGCCTTCGCCAGCACCATAAAATTCTTTTTTATACGCTATAATTGCATTAGCAATTGCTTGTGCAATTTCTTGTTGCCCTTCTTCAGAGTCTAATATTGCTCCTTCCTCTGGATTTGAAATAAAGCCCATTTCTATCAATACTCTTGGCATGTACGCTTTGTGTAAAACCATGAATGGTGCTTGTTTTACTCCACGACTCTTTTTTCCTAATTCATCAATAAAACGATTTTGGATATTTCCAGCTAAAGCAATACTGCTTTCTAAATATTCTTCTTGTATCATGGTCAAGCCAATAATACTTTCGGGAGATTTAGGGTCATAACCCTCATATTTTTGCTTATAATCTTTCTCCATCGTGATTACCTCATTCTCTTTTTTTGCTGCTTCAAGATTGGAGGCGTTTTTGGACATACCCATTACATAAGTTTCAGTCCCACAAGCAGCAGTGTTCTTATTGGCGTTACAATGTATGGAAACAAAAATATTAGCATCGGCTCTATTGGCAATGTTGGCACGTTCAATCAAGTCGACAAAAGCATCGGTTTTACGGGTATAAACAACATCAACATTGGGGTTTTTTTCCAAAATCTTACCCACTTTTAACACCACAGCCAATGCAATATTTTTTTCAATGTGACCGTGATATACTGCACCATAATCATGATCTCCATGACCGGCATCAAGGGCTACTTTGAATTTAGATTGACAGTAAATGGAGTTGGAAATTAAAAATAATCCAACTAAATATAGAATTTTGGAGCAATTCATGTTATTCATATGAAAGTGAAAAGTTAATTTAAATAAAAACCACAAGGTTATAAACACAATATTTCTTTATTTTTGACCGAAATAATGGTTAAGTTTGTCTCGTTAAAAATCAAGCCATATTTCTACAAAAATAGCATTAAACCATTGCAAAGAAACTTA
>NZ_JBKCVI010000173.1:0-8519 GCF_046317795.1 Flavobacterium sp.
CAAAAGAAAAAGTATTAGAAAACTATACGGTTGTCATGGCAAATGAACAGACTGGTGGAAAAGGTCAAATGGGTGCCAAATGGCATTCAGAGTATGGTAAAAACCTATTAATGAGTGTATTGATTAAAGATTTACCGCTAGATTTGATTTCTGTTTTTGACTTAAATGCTACTGTTGCTGTTGCTGCTATCAATACTTTAACAATGAGTTGCTATCCTAAAGGAAAGATAAAATGGCCTAACGACATTATGGCAGAAAACAAAAAAGTAGGTGGCATATTGGTAGAAAATAGTTTTAAACCCAACGGGACTTTTAATGCAGTTATAGGTTTTGGATTGAATCTAAACCAAACCAATTTTGAAAATCTTCCCAATGCCAGTTCAATAATTTCCATTACAGGTAAAGAATTGGCCATGGAAGCAATGGCAAAACTCTATGTAGAAATGTTACAACAACTAATGCTACAGCCAGAAAGCACTATTGGCCTATGGTCTACTTACAATAATTTACTTTATAAAAGAGCTAAAGCTGTTGCTTTTGAAGATATCAATCGTAACCGTTTTATGGCAATTGTGAAAAAAGTAACTACCGATGGGAAATTGGCTTTATTGCAAAACGATGATAAAATTCATCATTATGAAGTCAAAGAAATAAAGATGCTTTTTAATCTAGCGCTCCTTTCTTTGCAAACTTTTTTTTGTGGTTTATAAACTGGTTGTATAAATCGTATCAACGCATTCCAATTTATAGGGAATTACTATTGTTACTTTTTTGAAGCACGGATTACTTCGTCTGTTGGCTTCGCTCAAATATAAATCCGTTGTCGGGCTTGCAAATTCTTATTATTAGTGGCTATTTATAAAGTTATTAAATTCAGTCTTGGCCGTAGGACTTTCAAACAGAGAGCCGTGTTCACCGCCAACAATCTCAACAAACTGTCTGTTTTGACAATTTGTACAATTTAATACATCTTGCTTAAAAGTTGGCCAAGAATACAATTGAATAGGAGAGTCACTTAGTCCTTGAACAAATAAAATGTCCGACTTGAATCCATTTGTGAAATTAAGTAATGACCTCTGAAAGTAGGCGTTGGGGTTACTTGTTGTCGTTCCATACACATTGTTAAGTTTGGTACATACAGCACCTGATTGAACTTGTCCATTTTCCTCTAATCCACATCTATAAACAAGGTTTAATGGCCCTGGTGCATTGGCAATTACACCAGCTGTTTGATGCATTGTATTAAGTCGTGTAACAATATAGCCACCTTGAGAGTGTCCGGCTAAGAATATCTTTTTTACTGTTATCCCTAATTCTTGACTTGCTTTATTTTTCAACCATAACAAAGCGGCTTCACATTGAACAATATTATCGCCTAATAATACATTTTCTTGGGGATATGCTACACTTACAATCATCATATCATTTCTGTCTAAAATACCCTTGAATTTGTCAAGTGTTGTATTGGCAGCAGAAATTATGCTACTATCATACATTACTGTGCCATGGAATACCAACAAGACATCAACTTCATTTAATGCAGGTTTATCAATGATAACATCAACAGTACTATTATTATAGGTAACAGACTTTGTTATTCTATAAGCAGTTGGAGTAGACTGTTCTGTCGTGTTGTCTTTGGCACATGAGAAAAAAAACAATGACAATAAAATTAATAATCTCATAAAACTAAATTTGTAAATTTTCTGTGGGACTGTTCTCATCTAAAATGGTTTAATCTTCTTAGCGGACAAACTTACCGCTAACTTGTATATTCCCGCAACAACATTCTCCAATCTAAGTATTACTCCTAAGTCGGGCGACTTTGCAGAGAGGTTTTTATTCCCACTTCGCATTTAGTTTCTCCAGTTCTGAATTTAAATTAGATAGCTCCGTGGGCTCTATAATGGTTGTATCAATTTTTAGTTTTTTCTTTCCAGTTTTAAGTATATAATCCCCAGCATATTTTTCAATCGTAAGTATTTCATTTAAATTAATGCCTTTACCGAAAATGTTATTAACTCTTATCCTTTCATTTTCAATTGTTAGATATTTGTTTTGTTTCTGATAAAAATATTTTGCGATAAAACAAGTAGGTGTCAATATCCCTATAATGATTTTCCAACTCTCTGAACTTTCCAAAAAAACTGTAAACAACGTCACCGAGAAAATTAAAGAATATATAAGATTTATATTTAAGTATTTCTTTTTGTAAGCTATTTTCATATTTTAATCATTTAAAACAAATATCTAGACCTGAAAAATAATCCCAATTTCTCCAATTTTTGGGTGGATTGTTTTGACTACTATCAAACTTTGTTTTCTCTGCAAATAATATATGTATTATTTTGAAAAAACGTTGTCAAAGTTCAAAAGGTTGACAACGTTGTTGTTTTCTTTTTTATTATTTTGAAGACGGAGACTTCGGAGATCAGGAGGAAACATTAATGTGAACTTACCAGAAATTCACTATTGCGAGAAACCATAATTAGCAAAAGTCTTTATTGTCGTTTGTACTTCATAGTGTAATCTTTGTTTTTTATTTCTAGTTCTTTATGATTTAGTTTTATAATTTCAAATTTTGTTGTATCAATAATAGTTAAGCCATTTCCTATACTTTCAGATACTAAAGCTAGTTTGTCATTTTCTTTCCACCATTTTTTATAGACTAATGTTGACATATTGATGGATTTTAGAGTTCCATCTTCATTAATTTTTATTCCTTGTACTTCATTAACATTGATAGGATTTGGTTCTACCCAAGAGCCAATTAATAAATTTGTTTCACTTGCCTTTATGGGCAAAATATTCTCATTATTTTTTGTTTCCTGTTTTGTTGTTTGTTGACAAGAAGACAATAGTAATGTTGATATTAATAAGATTGTTAGGATATTTTTTGTCATTTTTTCAATTTTGAATTATTATTAATTTTTCTATTCGAGAGTGATTGCTGTTATGTGTATACAGTCTTGAAAACAATCCCAATCTCTCCAATTTTTGGTGGATTGTTCTGACTGTTATCAAACTTTGTTTTCTCTGTAGCTAATATATATTATTATTTTGAAAAAACGTTGTCAAAGTTCAAAAGGTTGACAAGATTATTTTTTTAAATTTTATTGTTACGCAAGGTGGCTTCTGAAATTAGAAAGTTCTTATTATTCAAAATTTCTTGGTGGGTAAGAGCAAGATGCTCGTGCTAGGGAGTTTTATTCTTGAACTCTGTTTTTAAATCCATTCTAGAATGTAAAAACCTTGTAATTTCAATTTCTTTTTCGCTTAATATTCTAAAGAATATGATTTGTTGTCCAGATTTATAACCAAAAATATCATTGTCAATCTCAGAATAATTTTCCCCTAATTTTTGATTTTCAGCCAATACTTGACAATTTTCAAGAAGTTCAAAATAATATTTGTCCGATTGATTTTCAGACCAAACTTCGTATGTATACTCCCAAATCTTGGATAAATCTTCGACAGCGTTGTTTGTTACTTTGTATTCAGCCATTTCTCTTTTTGGCTTTCAACGACTCAAGATGTTTTTTTGGATCAAAGTCTTCAACAGTTCCGCTTTCAACCCCTTCACTTATAGCTTTTTTGAGTGCAATAATTTTGCTTTCTTCTTCATCTTCTTCTAACAATCTTAATCCAGCTCGAATAACTTCGCTAGCGTTTTTAAATCTTCCTTCTGAAACTCTGCTGTCGACAAAGTTTTCAAAATAGTTTCCAAGAGAAACAGATGTATTTCGTCCTATAGATTACTTATTTTTATTAAAGTTACCAAAATTTGGTAATTATCAAAGAAAAAGTTGTTCTTTTCTCAGGACGAAAAATTACAGTTTGACATTCTCGATTTCCCGAGACCGTATTCTAGCGATGGCGTTTGACAGCTTTTGTGTTTTTCGTGCTGCTATTCTAAGTCAATTATTATTGCAATATTTTCTTTTATATTTTCAATTAGTTCAACAGGTAAATTTCCAACTTTTTTAATCAAACGTTTATTGTCAATTGCTCTAATTTGATCAATCATTACGTCACAATTCTCATGTAAATTTGCCATTCCTTTTTTCAGATGAACTCTTAATATATGAGAATCTTTTTGAACATTAGTTGTAATTGGACAAACAACTGTTGATGGATGCGGAATTTTATTTAATAAATTTGTCTGCACAATTAATACTGGTCTAGTTTTCCCAGCTTCAGTTCCTATTTGTGGATTTAAGTCGGCAATCCAAATTTCATATTGATTAATCTGCATAGTCAATTTTTTCAAAATCCTTTAAAATATTCATGGAATCTTTTTTAACTAAGCTAGATTCAGCTTTAAGCCTTTTCTCTAAAATTTGTCTTTTTTGTACTTTGTTATAGTATTCAATTGCTTCGTTGATATATCTGTTTCTGGGAATATTTATGCGAGATAGTATTTTTTCAGTTTCTCCGAATATTGAATCATCTATTTTTAATGATACTGTTTTCATATGCTTTATATTTATATTACAAATGTATATCTTTTTAGTATATCATCTTCTTTTCTACGGATTTTTTTTAGCATGCTGTTCAACTAACTTATAGTCGCATATTCTGTATAGGTATACACCCTATTTGGTAAGATATTTACATGTTTATTTCCCTTTCTATTTCAAAAAACACTACTATTTTATAACAAACGTTGTCAAAGTTGTAAAGGTTGACAACGTTGTGGTTTTCTTTTTTATTGCTCAAAAGGGCGACTTCGTTGAGTGGGTGCAACTACCACGCGATTGGATTGCTTCGTCAGTTCGCTGCGCTCGTGTCGCGGGAGCGGGGCAAATGAGTAACTTTTACTAGCTTTGTGTTATTTATAGCTGAAATAGAATTTTGAGCTTATTGTTTAGTTCATTGATTTCATTTTCAGAAAGTACACCAAGTAATCCTTGCACTAAATTTTTGTCAATAGTCGCAATTTTACTGGTTCTAACTAAGGACTGTTTCTTAATTCCATTTTGATCATTGGGAAATAAAACAATATCAGTTTGTTCCTGCCAATTAATTTGTGAAGTTATAAAGCAAACTGTACTATCAAGATTAGTTTCAGTTAAGACAATTGCTGGACGCAATTTGCTTCCGCTTAAATTTGTAAAAGGAAAAGTTATTAAAACAATATCACCTTTAGCCATTATACTTTTCTTTTAAATCATTTGAAGAATAAAGATCTTCTTCATCATTTAAAAAATCAAAGGCATTACTTTTTGATGCAAGTTGTTGAATACTTTGAGTAATACGATTATCTTCAAACTTTTTAATGACAAAGTCTGCAAAATCAGATATTTCTTCTGCTTTGTCTTCAGGAAGTTGGTTTATTGCTTTTATAGTTCTTTCAATTATTGCTTGCCTAGTCATCTTCTTATTTTTTTCAAATGTAAGACTTTTTAACTTTCAATGTTTTTTTTGCATTTTATTTTCAAAAATACTACTATTATTTTATAACAAACGTTGTCAAAGTTAAAAAAGGTTGACAACGTTGTGGTTTTTAATTTTATTGCTTAGAACGGCGGCTTCGGAGAGCGGAATTTCTATTTTGTTAACCGCATTGCAAATGCTACAATCTTTGTTCTAATTTAAGCAGGTACTCGTCACAGAAGAGCACCAGTTGGGGTTATTTTTTATTCAATTGAAATGTTAAAAATGATATACTTAAAGCACTTAAGACTATACATGAAAATGCCATTAAGAACAAACCTAATGTTAATTTCGATACAATTTCTAATTCAGAGTAATTCATGGCGAAACTAGAAAGGAATGTCGAGATCCCAATGACAATTCCAACAATTAATCTATCCTTAGGATTAAATTCATACTGTGTTTGACAATTCGCACAGGAAAAGTTTTTGTATCCTTTCCAAAGGGATTTGAATATAGATTTTGAAGAAAGAGTTGTTTTACATTTTTTGCACTTTTCCATTTTTCTATAGTATTTCTGATTTCTATAAATTGCACACAACTTGTATACACCCCTGATAAAACTCAGCAAAATCATCCAAAAATTGTTTAAACAGGAAGATCTTTTTAGTTTTTCTTTCTCAAAAATAAGAATTAATTTTTGCAAATCATCAACAAAACAACTAATTAGCGCATTACCATCTTACTTATTTAATCTTTTTCGTTCCCGAAACAGCACGAATCCTTTTATGTTGTTTGTCAATAGCAAACATTATAAATAAAGCAAGAATATCAATAATATTTTTGTTGGAGTTGCTGATCACGCGAAAGGATTCGCGTTGTAGTAGAAAAAAAAAATAATAAGAACGGAAGCTTTATTAGTATTTCTAGTTTAGTCATCCGCATTGCAAATGCTACCATTTTTGTTCAAATTTAAGTAGGCACTCATTACAGTCGAGCACCAGTTGGGTTTAATCCCAAATTGCTTTTAGTGGCAGTTTAGTTCACAAATACTTTTGAATTATTTCGTGATTGTTTGTATCGATAATAATGAGTCCTTCATCTTCACTATTTAGTTGTCCAACTAAATTTCCTTGTCTATTCCAAATTGAAGACTTACCTGCACATTTGTAGTCTCCTGATTTTCCTGTTAAATTCGACATCAATGAAATCATACCATATCTGTTTGAGATTTCTGAAATTCTTTTTATGTCTTTATCAACACTGTTAACAGAATTTAAAACACTGGCAATATATATGTCAGCACCGTTTTTATGTGCCGCTTCCGAATGTTCAAAGATTGAAGTTTCATAACAAATTGCAAAGGCAATTTTATTGTCCTTTTTTTCTATTGGTAAAATGTTTTGTCCGCTAACAAAATATTGCTCCTCTCCCGGATGTAAATATTGTTTTGAGTAAATTTGTCTTTTCTCATTGGGTTGAAAAATTACCATACTAATACAAATTCCATTTTTACTTTTAGTTGGCATACCAACACCAATAATTATATTATTTTTATTACTTATAGTTTGAAAGTCATTTAACCTATTGTCTTCTATTTGTGAAGTTGATAATTCATCAGCCAATTCGGGCTCATAACCTGTTAAAGAAAGTTCAGGAAAAATAATTATGTCAACTTGATAAGAAATAGCAATTTCTATAAGCTTCTTATGTGTTTCAATATTTTGGGGAATATTTCCTTTAATGGGTCTTGTCTGAGCTGCACAAATTTTCATTACGATGTTATTTATATTGCCACTAACTGGGATACAGGCAACTGTTTATTTCCCTTTCTATTACCAAAAATACTATAATTTTCAATATACGTTGTCAAAGTTCAAAACGTTGATAACGTCTGGTTTTCTATTTTATTGTTCCTTAGGGCGACTTTTTTAGTGGGGGTAACTACCAAGGGATAGGAATCGGGAGCGAGTGCCGTTTTTTATTTCATTTATCTAGTATTTATTTCATTTATATGGTAAAGTTTAGTAAAATTTGGTAAAAATTGCAGAAAGTATTTATATATTTGTGTTCATTTTTCAATTAAAAACTTTTATAAAGAGCAATGAGTAAAAATCATCGTATTAATGTCGATTTTAAAAATGCTGAAGCTAAAGTAAAAGCTAACATTGTTTTAATTTCTTTCAAAGAAGAAGACAACTTTATTGTTTATTGTCCTCATCTTGAAGTTACCGGATATGGTAAATCAGAAGAAGAAGCTATGCAGTCGTTTAATCATAGTTTAGGAGTTTTTCTAGATTATACAGTCAACAAAAAAACTCTTCATGAAGAGTTAATTTCTTTAGGTTGGGAATTAAAAAAAGGGACTGCCAAAAATCCTAAAAAAATAAATGCACCGTCTTGGGGTGATTTAATAAAAAATAATGCTTCATTAGAAGAATTATTAAACAATCAGAACATAACAACTAGTCACAAAGAAGTTGCTATTCCGGTATAATGAATGAATACTTATAAGTTAAGCAATATACCATTAGCAACAGTTATTTGGTTTTTAGAGCATCAGGAATTGAAGCACATAAAAACCGAAGGCGGACATGCTAAATATACTAGAAGTGATTTGACAAGACCAATAATAATTCAAACGCATATTGATCCAGTTCCAGAATTTATTCTTACACAAATTTAAAACATCTTGGATTTGATAAGAAATCATTTCATTTATATATTCAAAAGCACTATTAACTTTATTCGTTTTTTTAATAAAGAACTCAATATTTACCGGATTCGCAAAATGACTCACAACTCCTAAACACCCGCAATAACTTACCTATACCTACCCAATTTAGGCGTACTAGCGAATATATATTCCTTTTTTTACTTTCAAAAATACTATTATTTTATAACAAACGTTGTCAAAGTTCACAACGTTGACAAGGAAGAGGTTTTCTATATTTATTACTCCGTAGTCGGGACTTCGGAGAGCGGGATTTCTATTTAGTTATCCGCATTGCAAATGCTACGTTCTTTGTTCTAATTTAAGTAGGTACTCGTCACAGACGAGCACCAGTTGGGGTTAGTGCACTTCGATACTTCCTTCGTCAGTACAGGCGGAGCTCAGTGTGGCATTAGGGTTACTAATTGGT
>NZ_JBKCVI010000174.1:0-16493 GCF_046317795.1 Flavobacterium sp.
AAATCAATCGCAACAAGAGGAATTTGACGATGATGATAATGAAAATTATTTGGACGCCGAGACCGTTGAAGTAGAAGAAATTTTAAAGTTAGAACAAAAAGAAATTGAACTCATCAAAAAATCATTGGAACGCCACAAAGGGAAAAGAAAAGCTGCCGCAGATGAATTGGGAATCTCTGAAAGAACACTTTATCGAAAAATTAAACAATTTGACCTATAAATTTTTTCTTTGCATTGCTACATGTTAAGTTTACAATACCAAATATATTATTTATGAAAAATATTTTTTTTCTACTGACTATTGCCATCACATTATTCTCTTGCAGTAGTGATGACAGTAAAACCATAATCAACCCAAATTTACTTCTAAGGGTTGATTTTTATCCTGGGACAACTTTTGAAGAACAATGGAATTTTAATTCGGATGGATTATTAATCAGTATAACCAATTCAGATAACGAATTAATAGAGTTATTTCTTTACGATACAAATAACAATGTTATACAAAACACAAAATATAGTTCGGGGTTACCAACTGAAAATTACATTATTACATACAACTCAAGTAATAAAATTACAAGTATTAATGGAAAAAATTACAATTATAGTGTTTCAGAAAATCGTTATTACTACACTCTAGGAAATGAAAGTTTTTCTTGTGAGTTAAATACAGACGGCATAGCAACTCATTATTTAGATTTTTTTGATTTCCCTGATGAAGGCGATGATATCCAAACTGAATTTGATTTTCAATATGAAAATGGTAATATGTTAAGCTATTCAGGTTTCGGGAGTAGCTTGGGTGAAATTGAAGCACATTTTAATTATGGAAACGTTATTAATCCATTAAAAATGGCTACACTCCCAGTATTAAAGATAAAGTCAATCCTAGACCCCCGTTTTTTTAATGACGGAATTTCTTCCAATAACATAAAAGAATATAAAAGGTATTCCTTGATAGATCCCGAGACTCATTCATTTGGCATACTAATTTACCCAAGTAATAAAATAGAATTACTATCACAAGAAAATTTTTCAAATGGCGTATATGAATCTACTTTAACAAATTCTTATTACTACTACCAAGGTGATGTAATTCCATAATTCAAAATAAAGAGTTACTTTAGCGGTCTTTAATTGGTTACCATGAAGTTTCTAAAATTGCTTTCTATTTTTATCCTCACTATTACTTTAAACGGTTGTGGTGCCTATAATTTCACGGGTACACGAAAAATTGATGCCAAAACGTTTCAGGTAAACTATTTCCAGAATAACGCTGAGTTAGTTGAACCAGGAATTGAAAGAACTTTCACCATTGAACTTCAGGAAATAATTCAAAATCAAACCAATTTGAATTTGACTAGTTCCAATGGCGATTTACTATATGAAGGCGAAATTACTGATTTTAGAATCACACCGATGACCGCTACTTCCGATCAGACAGCGGCACAAAACAGATTAACCATTAGAATAAATGTTCGGTTTAGTAATAAAAACAAAGAAGCCGATAATTTTGAAAAATCATTTTCATTTTTTCATGATTATGATGGGTCAAAACAACTTGTAGGACCAACTCTTTCAGAAGCGCTTGATGTGATTTTTGAGCGAATCACTCAAGATATATTTAATGAATCATTAGCAAAATGGTAGAAAACTCAGTAGGAAGTTTTCAGTCGCAGTGAACAGTCGCAGTAAGCAGAAAAAGACTTGAAACATGAAACTTGAAACCCGAAACTCGTAACCTAAAACCCGAAACAACCGATAAAAAATTGAACTTAACAGATTATACATACTTACTCAACAAACCCGACACTATCAACGAAAGGCATGCCCAAACATTAGATACTGTTTTGAATGCATTCCCCTATTTGCAAAGTGCCCGCGTTTTGAAGTTAAAACATCTGTATAATCAAGATAGTTTTAATTATAACCACGCACTGAAAGTTGCCGCTGCTTATACCACTGACAGAAGTATCTTATTTGATTTTATCACTTCAGATATATTTGTTTCTGTTCAAAAAGGTTTGTATGAAAAAAAGCTGGCAGAGTTGATGAACATGAGTGTTATAGAAAGTGAAGAAGTAATTGTTGAATACAAACCATCAATTGACCCTTTGGAACAATCCATTTTAACCTCCATAAAGGAAGCTACAACATCAGAAGAACAAAAAGTTTCAGAAAAATTAGCCATTGGCAAACCTTTAGAATTTTCAAGAAATGAAAAACATTCCTTTCAAGAATGGTTGCAACTATCGCGATTAAAACCAATTGAGAGAGAAAAACCAACAAAGGAAACACCTTCAGTTGATTATGAGAAAATGAAAAAACTGGATTTAATTGATAAATTTATCGAAAATAATCCTAAAATTTCACCCATTGCAAAAGATGCAACTGTTATAGCAATTGAGCCAATTGCTGACGATAACAGTTATTTGATGACGGAAACCTTGGCGAGAGTTTATTTAGAACAAAAAAAATATCAACGCGCCATTCAAGCTTATGAAATATTAATTTTGAAATATCCAGAAAAAAGTAGTTTCTTTGCAGACCGAATTTCGGATATTAAAATTTTACAACAAAATAATAATTAATTACAATACATCATGTTTACAATTTTTTTAGTATTAATAACAATCGTTTGTTTCTTATTAATAATTGCGGTTATGGTTCAAAACCCTAAAGGTGGTGGTTTATCTTCATCGTTAGGTGGATCTCAAATGCTTGGTGGTGTTCAAAAAACAACCGACTTTTTAGACAAAAGCACTTGGTTTTTAGCTGCAGCGTTAATCGTTTTGATATTATTGTCAAGCTTAAGTTTTCCAAGCTTATCAGGACAATCAGATTCAAAAGTCATTGACCAAACAGAGTCTGTTGCTCCTAAAACTACAACTAATAAAGCAACACCAGCTAAACCAGTTGAAACTCCAAAAAAATAAATTATACATATAAAAAATATAATGCCAGCGCTGACATGCTGGCATTTTTTTTAGGAAAAAATGTCAGCAATAATGGCTTGGCACAGTTTCTGAAATAAACGTTTCATAAATCTTATAACATAAAAAATAAATATTATGGCATTAAACATTAAACCACTTTCAGACAGAGTTATCGTGGAACCTGCAGCGGCAGAAACCCAAACGGCATCTGGAATTATTATACCAGATACTGCAAAAGAAAAACCACAAAAAGGAACTGTAGTTGCTACAGGAAATGGCAAGAAAGACGAACCATTGACGGTAAAAGTTGGCGACACTGTTTTGTATGGTAAGTATGCAGGAACCGATTTAAAATTTGATGGTAAAGACTACCTTATTATGCGTGAAGATGATATTCTTGCGATAATTTAATCAGTATTAAGATTTGAGAATTAAGTATTTAGACTAAAATTTAAAAAAAATAAAATAAAAAATGGCAAAAGACATAAAATTCGATATAGAAGCACGTGATGGATTAAAACGTGGCGTTGACGCTTTAGCAAATGCGGTTAAAGTTACCCTTGGACCTAAAGGAAGAAATGTTATTATTTCAAAATCATTTGGTGGACCAACAGTTACCAAAGATGGTGTTACGGTTGCAAAAGAAGTAGAATTAAAAGACCCATTGGAAAATATGGGTGCTCAAATGGTAAAAGAAGTCGCTTCAAAAACCAATGATTTGGCTGGAGACGGAACAACAACTGCCACCGTTTTGGCACAAGCCATTGTAAAAGAAGGATTGAAAAACGTAGCTGCTGGAGCGAACCCAATGGACTTAAAAAGAGGGATTGACAAAGCCGTTGAAGCTATCGTAGCTGACCTTGGAAAACAAGCTCAAGTAGTAGGAAGTGATTCTGAGAAAATTAAACAAATTGCTTCCATTTCCGCCAATAATGATGAAGTAATTGGTGAATTGATTGCAACCGCTTTTGGCAAAGTAGGCAAAGAAGGTGTGATAACTGTTGAAGAAGCTAAAGGAACTGATACTTATGTTGATGTTGTAGAAGGAATGCAGTTTGACAGAGGGTATTTGTCACCTTATTTTGTTACTAATCCTGAAAAAATGGAGGTGGAATTAGAAAGACCCTACATCTTATTATACGATAAAAAAGTGTCTTCTTTAAAAGAATTACTACCGGTTTTAGAACCAGTGGCACAATCCGGAAAACCATTATTGATTATTGCTGAAGATGTTGATGGAGAAGCTTTATCCACTTTGGTAGTAAATAAATTGCGTGGTGCTTTGAAAATTGCTGCGGTTAAAGCTCCTGGTTTTGGAGACAGAAGAAAAGCCATGTTGGAAGATATCGCAATCTTAACCGGCGGAACGGTAATTGCAGAAGAAAGTGGTTATACACTAGAAAATGCTACTTTAGAAATGCTTGGAACTGCTGAAAAAGTTACTATTGACAAAGACAATACAACTATTGTTAACGGAGCTGGAGATGCAGATTTGATTAAAAATCGCGTGAACCAAATCAAAGGTCAAATGGAAACTACGACTTCTGATTATGACAAAGAAAAATTACAAGAACGTTTGGCTAAATTAGCTGGAGGTGTTGCCGTTCTATATGTTGGTGCCGCTTCTGAAGTAGAAATGAAAGAGAAGAAAGATAGAGTTGACGATGCGCTTCATGCCACCCGTGCTGCTGTTGAAGAAGGAATTGTTGCTGGTGGTGGCGTTGCGCTTCTTAGAGCAAAAAATGTATTAGCAAACCTGAAATCTGAGAATGCAGATGAAGCCACTGGAATACAAATTGTTTCTCGCGCAGTAGAATCTCCATTAAGAACTATTGTTGAAAATGCAGGTTTAGAAGGTTCGGTTGTGGTAGCGAAAGTTACAGAGGGAAAAGGAAACTATGGTTACAATGCCAAAACTGACGAATATGTTGACATGTTGAAAGCTGGAATCATTGACCCTAAAAAAGTAACACGTGTAGCACTTGAAAACGCTGCTTCTGTAGCTGGAATGATTTTAACTACAGAATGTGCCTTGGTAGAAATTAAAGAAGAAAACGCAGGAGGTGGAATGCCTATGGGTGGTGGAATGCCTGGGATGATGTAATTCTAAATCGAATAAATACTTTTTTAAATGCCTCTAATTGAGGCATTTTTTTTTAGAAATACCAATATATTTTATCTAGCATTAAATTTTTTTTTACATTTACTCGATGAATATAAAAAAATATTTTTTTATCGCTGTACTCTTTCTTTGTAAAACTTCAATGCTTTCACAAATCATTGTCGAAGATATTGTAAAAAAACAAATTCAAGACAAACTTTCATCCTATTTCCTATTAGAAAGGGAAAACATAAATCTACATCTTAACAAAACTACTTTCTTAACCAATGAAAAAATTTGGTTTAAAGGATATGTACTAAATAGAAAAACACATCAGCCATTTTATAACACTACAAATGTTTTTGCTTTATTATATGATGAAAAAGGGAATAAAGTGTTTGAAAAATTACTTTTTGCAAATAATGGTACATTTACTGGAAAGTTTGAGCTTACTGAAAAGCTTCATTCTGGTTATTATTATATTCAAGTTTATACAAATTGGATGAATAATTTTATTGAAAACGAATCAACCATACAAAAAATCAATATCATAAATCCTACGGAAGGCGCATTAATTGAAAACTCAAGCCCTGATTTAGAAACACTTGAGTTAAAGTTAAATCCTGAAGGTGGAAATTTGATTAAAGGATTTTCTAATATTGTGGGTGTGAAATTATCTGATTGTTTTGGAAAAACTTCCAATAACGCAGAAGTTGAAATACAAAATAATAATGGTGATATTTTACAAACTATAAAATTAAACCAATTTGGCTTTGGAAAATTTGAAATTGTTCCTTCCAATAATTTAGTAAAAACCGTTTGCTTTATTAACGATAAAAAAATTGAGTCATTTTTAACAACTGCATCAGATACAGGCTTTTCTCTTGAAATTAACAGCTTTACCTTTCCAGATAAAACTATTTTTAAAATTAAAACCAATTCAGAAACTATATCCATTTTAGAGAACAAACCAGTCTACCTTGTAGTGAATCAAGATGATAAAAATTCAGTTATACCTTTGAAATTGAATAGTCAAAATTTGGAACAAGTTTTATCGATTTTAAATGAAAATCTATTTGAAGGGATTAATACAATTAGAATAATAGACAGTAATTTAAATCAATGGTGTGAAAGGAACATTTATGTTTACCCCAACAAAAATAAAGCTATCAGCATATTGCTGAACTCTAAGAAAAACGGTAAAATAAAAATGGTTGGATACTCTGAATATGCAAACGCCAACATAAGCATTTCCATATTGCCAGAAGAAACCAAAGCACAGGAAATTGAAGATAATCTTTTTTACACCGCAACAATTAATCCATATATTAATGAAACTCTTAATGAAGTTAAATATTACTTTACCGAGCCATCAAGAAAGCAATTTTATGAATTAGATTTAGCCCTACTAAATCAAAGAAAGCCCAAATACGAATGGAAAAATATAATTTCAAATCCACCAAAATCAAATTATAGTTTTGATATCGGACTTACCATTAAGGGGACTGTAAATCAAGAATTAAAAGATAAAGACGCTTATAAAGTTCGATTATATTCTATTATGGATTTAATTTTAGTTTTATCAGATATAAATGAAAAAAACGAATATAAATTTGAAAATATAGCTGTGTCCGACTCAACTGTTGTTGATTTATCTCTGCTAAAATCCCCTGAGTTAAATACTGTTTCATCAAATTTTGTAACGCAAGTTATCAACAGAAACAAACCTTTTACAAAGGCATTTTCCATACCTTACAGCGATTGTAAAAAAACTCAAAATTATAATTATTCTACTTTGTTTGATTTGCCAAAATTTAACGGAGATATAATTAATTTAAAAGATGTGGTAGTTAAATCCAAACCCAAAAAAGTATTGGTTAATGAAAATAAATTTGGAAATTCTAACCTAAGAGGATATAAAATAGAAGAAAACAACACTTCAAATTTATTATTATTTATTGAACAAAATGGGTTTAATGTCAACCGTACATCTACTGGAGATGTTTTAATAACTTCAAGACAGATTTCTTCGATTTTTGGCGCAAGACCAACTCCCGAAGTTTTTATTGACGATAGAGTATTGCCATTTTCGTTTGCAGAACTAGACTTAATGGATATGTCTGAAATAGACGAGATTTATATAAATGCCAATGCTATTGTCCCAACATCCAGAAACAAACAAGGAATAATAAAAATTTATAGAAGAAAAAATTTCACTACCAAATCAATCATCAAATCCGTTCCATTTTTAATTAAAGAAGGTTTTGAAAGCAATTCGAGTTTTAAGAATAATGATTATGAAAGTTTTGCTAGTAAAGGATTTGAAAATTTTGGAATTGTTGACTGGTGCCAAACAATTCTAACTGATGAAAAAGGAGATTTTTTATTTGAATTTCAAGATGCTAACTTGAAAAATTATAAAATTATTATTCAGGGATTTACTATTGAAGGTGAACTAATCAATAAAGAATTTAAATTCACAATTGATTAACAGTTAAACAACTTTCATTTATTCTTCTCCTTCAGTTTTTGGACTTTTCTTAATCATTTTCAAAAAGACTGGGAAAGTAGAAATCAAAATAATCCCTATGACAATTTTCTCAATATGATGCTTTAAATCAATGTTGTATTTTTCCAAAAACATGCCATATAAATAATGCCCAGCAAAAATTAAGGTAAACGACCAAAGAAAAGAACTTAGAATATTGTAAAACATGAATTTCTTTTTGTCCATAGTTACAATACCAGCTACAATTGGTGCAAAAGTTCTCACTATTGGTAAGAAACGAGCAAAAATAATAGCTTTACCTCCAAATCTTTCAAAGAAATCCTTAGACTGAATTAAGTACTTTTTCTTAAACCAAAAACTATCTTCTTTTTTATATAAATAATAACCACTTTTGGCACCAAACCAATAGCCCACCATATTCCCTAATATTCCAGCAACTGCTACTAAAGTTGACAACAGTATTACATTGGCCAAATCACTTTCGATAAAAGTAAAATTCTCTACCAAACTGCGACTATAAATTCCTGCCAAAAAAAGTAAACTATCACCCGGCAAAAAGAAACCTGCAAATAATCCCGTTTCGGCAAACACGATAAACAGTACTATCCAAAGGCCAACTTTCACGCCTGCAATAGACATTGTTATATAAAACTCAGGGTTTAACAATTGCAACCAATCAAAATCATTCATATAGTATAAAATATAATGTGTGAAAATCGAGCGTGAAATTAATCAAATTTTTTGGGATAATTAGGTAAGACGTATTATAGTTTATAAAACCAAATTTTGTAGCACTGAAAAGGAAATCGTATGATACATAAAATCATTAGCGATAGACGAAGTAACATAATGATTTAAATAGCCAACTTCTAATCTTGTAGTATTATTAAAATTCAATCCAAGTCCTACAAAAAATCTGTTTTGATCTATAAAATTCCTGTTTATAGTATTATCTCCCAACGTAAAAAAAATTTCATCTTGTAAAACTATATACATCTCATTATCGGTTCTTTTAAAATGGTATAAATGGAATAAGTTTCTGTTCAAATAACGCAGTCTATTTTGATAATTGGTGGCACTATTTATAACATAATTATCTACAAGTTCCAATTGCTCAACCCATCGCTGTTCCAAACGGAATCGATGTAACATTACATTTTTTTCATTATGCCATTTTTTGTAATATTGAAATTGTTCCCATAGTCTATTTTCTTTAAAATAATCACCTAATGAGTTGTTAAAAGTATTTACCAAAGCATAACCAGTGGCAAGATGTTTTGATGAAGAAATATCATATATAGCTCCAATCCTAAATAGGTTTTGTTGATTTTGCTGCAATTGATTATCCATTCTAAATTGAGCTTCAACTTGACAACTCCAATGATTAGACACCTTTAAAAAACCGGTATATGCCATCCAGATTCTTTGATCTTGTTTGAAATCTTGGGAATACAAAATGTAAATACACAAAAGACAACCAGCAAGGAACAGCTTTTTCATTGAATGTTTTTGACAAAAATAACAATAAAAAAACTCTTAAAACGTTATTTTGGAAGTATGAAATTATTCTCTTTCATATTTGCAACAGCCATGAAGATTGTCATATATCTCTTGTGTGGTTTTGACTTCTTCACTATCATGACCTACATTGGCAATGGCTTTTTTAACATCCATCACTGAACATTTTTCTTCATTAATAATCACAGCCATTTGGTGTGTTTCAATATTCCAAGTTGCTGATTTTACACCACTAACAGAAAAAGCCGCTTTCTGAATTCGTTTTTGACATTGGTCACAGTTGCCATTTACTTCAAAAGTGTATTTGGCATTTTTACTTTTTTTAACTCCGCTCAGTTCGTCTCCGCTTAGGGTTTCTTGCGCTTGAGCAGAAAATGCAACAAACAGTAACATCATTCCTAAAATTGTATTTTTCATTTTTTTATTTATTAAATTAAGTTATTTTTTCATTTTTGGAACACCGATTTAAGAAATATTTGAAATCTTAATAATCAATCTGTGAAAATTTTTCTAATTTCTTACATCCGTGTTGCTTAAAATTATTTTATTTTAAATCGCAATCCCGCATAATACATCTGTCCAAAAATGGGCGCATATATTATCGATGTATCAAAATTGGAACCAAAAGGATTATCAGCGCCTAAAATGGCTTTCTCTTGACGGTAATTTCCAATGTTTTCTCCTCCAATATACATTTCAAAAGTACTCGAAAAAGTTCTAGTAATTTGCGCATTCATTACAGCAAATGATGGTGAAAACTCAGGAAATCTATCTTGTTCGGGATTACTAGCAGTATAGGGTAACTGCTGTTTGCCAAGCCAATTGAATGTATAATCAAACTTCCATTGTTTACCTTTTTCTAAAATATGAGTTTCATATTCTATATTACCAAAAAAACGATGTTTCGCTTGCAAAGGCCTTTGAAAACTTCCCGAAAGATAATCGGTCGAAATGTCATAATACTTATAAGCCGTTCTCAAATTCAAATGTTTGATAATTTCCAGATTGAAATCCAATTGAAAACTGTTGGCAAATGATTTTCCTTTTAAATCATAAAACAAAACCTGTTGCGGCGAATTCATAACATCCACAACAGCTTGATTTTGAAAATCGGTTCGGTAAAAATCAAATCCTACATCGGCACTTTTACCAAATAGCAAGAAATTTTGTGTAAAACTCACGCCATAATTCCAAGCTATCTCTGGGTTCAAACCATAGATTTTTCCATTGGTATCCAAAAAAGAAAAAACTCTAGAACTCGCAAAAAGATTTTGATTTTCGGCAAAAATATTGGCGGCACGTTTCCCTCTTCCTGCCGAAAATCGAATGACTGATTTTTCCCAAGGATTGTATTTCACATGCAATCTTGGCGTAAAAAACACGCCTAACCTATTGTGATAATCTAGTCTTCCACCTAAAATATAACTGAACTTATCAGTATCATCATAGGTATATTCAAAAAAACCACCAACTGAATTGTCAATTCGACTTACATCAGCAAGGTTGACAAATTCAGCATATTTATCATATGTGAAATTCAATCCTGTTGCAAATTTATGCATCGTATTACTAATTATCGAATTGAAAATCAGGTTCGAATAAAAACTTTGTTGCTTGATATCATATTGATTCAAACCAAAATAAGATTGCTGATTGTGGCTCGTAAAGGCATTTTGAAAACCAATGCTTTGATACGGCATGTCTTTGAAAACATAACCTATTTTTGAGGTAAAATCCAATCGCTCTGTATTGATTTCTGAACCCCAATGATTAGTTGTTAACTTATCTCTATCAGGATCAAAATGGAGTTCCCCTGTTTGCTTTTCATCATTCATATAACGAAGATTCATAAACGAAACCCAACCTGTCTCAGGATTAGAATAATGCCAACGATTTGCAATATTGATTTGTTTCCCTAATGGATTATCCAAAAACATATCGTCGTTCATGTCGTTTTTACCAACACGTGTATTACCATGAACAAATAAGCTGGTTGCCCACTTGTCTGAAATTTTTTTATTGAAATGGGTATTTAGCTCATATCGACTATCGGTAGAGCCATAAAAATTTAAGAAAAAAGGAATGTCATTACAAGGCTTAATTAATTCTGTATTTATTTGCCCCGAAATACTTTCGTAACCATTCACAACACTGCCTGCTCCTTTGGTAATTTGGATACTTTCTACCCATGTGCCCGGTGTAAAAGATAATCCATAAGCTTGTGATGCACCACGAACTGAAGGTATGTTTTCTTCAGTAATCATGATGTATGGACTAGTAAGCCCAAGCATTTTTATTTGTTTGGTTCCTGTCAAAGCATCCGAAAAATTGACATCGATGGACGGATTGGTTTCAAAACTTTCGGCCAAATTACAGCAAGCTGCTTTGAGTAATTCTTTACTAGTTACTAATGTAGTGTTAGCAGTTCCCGATAGTGACTTTTTTAGTCCTTTTCGTTTGCCTTCTACTGTTACTGTTTTCAAGGTATCTGTTTTTGGAGTTTCTTGAGAAAAAGTAACAATAGTAAACAACAAGGTTAAAGATAACATTATATGTTTCATTGAAATTGATTTAAATTTAATTTTAAAAATTAAATTTCTCTAAAAGTTAGAGAAACTGAAAAAAATTCAGTTTAAATCAGGAGTAAAAAGTAAATTGACAATAGAGTTTATAACGTGGTGGAGCATTGGACTCACAATAAAATGCTGTTGTTTCTTTTGAAAAACACTGAGCTTCAACAACAGCTAGTGTTTGGTTTTTATACGCTGAGAAAAAGGCGGGTTCAAAATCAAGCGAAATAGTTTTTATTATTATTTTCTCGGTTTTGTTTTTTAGGTTAACTTTTTTATCGGAACAACAGTCTTTATGAGTGGTCTGAGGTTTTGCACAGCAGGATTCTTCTTCTACTAAACGCGTTTCGCATTCTTCTTCTTTAGAAAAAACAGAAGAAACTGAAGCTATTTTCCCTTCACAATAATGTATGGTAAACGCCAATCCAGAATTGGAAACCAATACCAGTAAAGCGATTAAAATACTAATATGCTTTTTTATTTTCATAATGCAAAGTTACTAATATTCATATACCTAAAACTTAAAATCGTATTAAAACTTTAGATTTCAATCTCTTGTCCCATTAATGGAACCGAACAATCGAAACTATACTTTTCTTGAATTTTGATTCGCAATTCATCGGCTGGTTGGTTTTCACCATGCACTAAAAAAACTTTTTTAGGTTTGTTTTCCAATTTCGATAACCAATTAAGTAAATCCGTTTGATCTCCATGTGCAGAAAGCCCTTCGATTTCAAGAATTTTTGCTAAAACGGGATAATACTTTCCGTAAATTTTCAATTCAGTTGCACCTTCGAGTAATTTTCTACCTCGAGTTCCTTCTGCTTGGTAACCAACAAGTATTACTGTTGTTTCGGGCAAACCGATATAACGTTCTAAGTAACTTAAAACTCTTCCTCCAGTAATCATTCCACTAGCAGCAATGACTACTTTAGGTTGTTTGTCAAGAATAGTTGTTATCGTTTCTTGATAATCGGAATTCATGGTAAACATCTTGCACATTGCAATACAATCACTTTCAGAAAGTTTATGCCACTTTCTATTATTAATAAAAATATCCAATACACTTATTCCCATTGGCGTATCAATAACATAGGGAATATCTGGAATTCTATCTTCTTTTTTCAATTGCCAAAGCAAATACATGATCACTTGTGCTCTCTCTACTGCAAAGCTAGGAATGATAACAGTTCCATCTATTTGAAAAGTGTTGTTGACATAGGTTTCCAATAATAATTTCACATCTTCATCAGGATGAATTCGATTGCCATAGGTACTTTCAAGAAAAATATAATCTCCTTTATTGGGCTTTATTGGCGAGTACATCAGCACATCATCATCGCGACCAATATCTCCTGAAAAAACCAAGGTTTTATTTTCCAATTTCAATTCAATTGAACAAGCTCCAATAATATGTCCTGCATTAAAAAATCGAGCTGAAATTTCAGCATCTAAAACAATTTCATCATCTGGTTTTATTACTCTAAATAAAGGGAAAACTTCTTCTGCCTGTTCAACATTATAAAGCGGTTCTGCAACGTCATGCTTTGAAAAATGTTCTTTATTTGCTCGTTCGGCTTCTTCCTCTTGTATTTTGGCACTGTCTAATAAAATTAATTTGGTAATAGCTGCTGTTGGACTCGTACAGTATATTTTACCTTTAAAACCTTGATTTACCAGTCGTGGTAACCAACCGCAGTGGTCTAAATGACCATGAGTCAACAAAACAAAATCAATAGTATCGGATAAAATTGGAAGTGGTTCCCAATTGAGTTCACGCAAGGGTTTAATTCCTTGAAACTGTCCGCAATCAATCAGAATTCGAACACCATTACTTTCTACCAAAGTTTTTGAACCTGTAACTGTTCCTGCTCCACCTAAAAATTTAATCTTCATTTTTTATATGAATTTACAAAGCTCGGAAGCTTCTTTTAAAACATTTTTTATTCGGTTAGGGCTTATCCCTATCCTTTCAAGAATTTCCAAATTTTCAAGAATTTCTTTTGCCAAAATTATATCTAACACCATTAGTTTGTCTTTTTCTGCTATAGTTAATGTGGTTAAACATGTAATTGGATACAATTGTTGGTCATCAATTTTTTTTCTCAAACTGAACTTTTCAGGATAATCCCAGCTCAGTAATTGTAAACCAGAACATTTAGCAAAAGCAATAGCATCAGATGTAAACCGATTGTTTGTTACAATCCAACATGCTGAAATTACATCTTTTTTAGAATAGATTTTATGGCTTCTGTCTTTCAAATCATTAAATCGTGAAAGGATATACAAAGGTACTTTCACATCAGAATTGGCATCTTTACCTGAATGAAATTTGCATTCTACCATTTCTATATAATCATTTTTCTTGATGACAACATCTACTTCATGACCTACGCATTTACCTGACAAAAAAAGATTTGTTTGAGCTAAATAGCCCTCAGAAACAAATAATCTGGCTATGAATTTTTCGAAAAAGAAACCTGCAGGTCCAAGCAACTGAATTGCTGCACGCAAATTATATCGAGCTGCGTGTGAGTTAGATGATTTTTTTAGTAAAGCAAAAGCTAATTTGTAGATTTTTTTTGTGGAAATACCTTCATAGATTTGATTTTCTATAGTTTGTAAAACTTCGTCAACTATATTCTTATTTGCTCCTGATTTAAGCAAAGAACTTTTGAGTTTTTCTCTATTAAAATCAACAATATTACCTGAATGTTTTACAATTTTCATGGTAAGGTATATTAAGTTTCCGTTTCTAGAATTTTAGTAAAGTTACGAAATATAGCTTACTTTTTGATTTGTTTTTGGTAATAAAAACCTGGAATGAAAAGAAGTATAAAAATGGGTTGAATAATAAATCTTCTGATATAAAATAAGGTCATTTTATGCTCTTCTCCAAAAAAAGTGAGGACAAAAATGAAGCTTATCATTAAAACCGAACCCAAAATCATATAAACCAAAATAGAAAATTTAATAATTTTGGTATCCTTAAAAATCACGTACAACAGCAACAAAGAAATCACAGAATTAAGGTAAAACCGCATTCCCAAACTAAAAAACAATTTGAAAATATTGAATTGTGGAAAAGGTAAATGAGAATACTCACTTTTATAATAATTCAAAAACGGATCGTAGAATAATGTTTCTTCAAAAGCTCTAATTAAAACTAGAAGCAGTACCAAAAACAATGACCAAAATAACTTTTTTTTATTTTTTAGTAGTAGCTGTAGCATGATTAGAATATTTATTAACCCAAATAACCCACAATAAAAAAACAACACCATAAATCACCAAAGGAAAAATAACGCCATGCAAAATATGCTCCATCTGAGGAAAATGATACAAAGCAATGCACAATAACGCAATTCTGCCAATATTCAAAACATGAATTATGATGCTTCCGAGGAGTAGAAAAACAATAGTGTTTTTTAGTTTTCCAGTAAACGCAATTACAAAAGCTATGAATAAAATAATCACACTCAGCGCATTACAACCTTCAATTATTCTGGATATGTACTTATTGTGATAAAATATTTTTACACTTGGTTCTTTGAGGTGCGGCATCGAATAGGATTGTGAATCTACCCAAGTCAATACAGTTATCGTTTGATCTGCTACTAGTTGTGTAAATGAATCGACTTCGTTCTTTGAAGAATCAAATCGGTTCAAATAGGATTGATAGATTATAGTGAGGATTAAATAGCTCAACACAAACTTTCCAAGAAAAAGCAAAAAAGGTTTGTATAGCAAGAACAAATTTTTCAATGTAAAATTTTTAACAAATTTATGCAAAAATAAAAAAGCACACTCTTTACATTTGCATAAAAATTGAAAATGAATTTTGAAAACTTAAAACCTCAAGTCATCACTATTCTTGCTGAAGCAAATTTAGAACGAGATGTCAAATTAAAATTGCTTTGCCAGTTCTTATCGGACAATGTGGATTATTATAACTGGGTTGGGTTTTATTTTGCCAATCATGACAACAAAACGTTGCATCTTGGACCCTATGTTGGTGCCGAAACTGACCACACCGTAATACCATTTGGAAAAGGAATATGTGGACAAGTGGCTGTTTCCAATCAAAATTTTGTGGTTCCCGATGTTTCAGCCCAAGATAATTATATAGCGTGTAGTTTTACGGTAAAGTCGGAAATCGTAGTGCCATTATTTGTAAACGGAATTAATATTGGACAAATTGATATTGATAGCCATGTACTAAATCCGTTTTCAGATGCCGATGAACGATTTTTAGAATTTGTAAATCAGGAAGTTGCCAAATTATTCTAATCAAATTCCAAAGTCAAATCCCAAATTCCAACATGATATTTAAATTTTTGTAATCTATTTGGAATTTGATCCCGAAGTTTCGAGAAAAAGATTGGAAATTTAAAATTAAATGCTACCTTTGCGCACGAATTAGGAAAAACCTATTTCATACATAATAATCATTTAAAATAATATTAGCATGTACTTAACTAAAGAAGTTAAAGCAGAAATCTTCGCTAAACACGGAGGAAAAGCAGAGAATACAGGGTCTGCCGAAGGACAAATTGCATTGTTCACTCACAGAATTTCACACTTAACAGAGCACTTGAAAAAAAATCGTCACGATTACAATACGGAGCGTTCGTTAGTACTTTTGGTAGGCAAAAGAAGAAGTCTTTTGGATTACTTAAAGAAAAAAGATATCAACAGATATCGTGAGATTATTAAAGAATTAGGTATTAGAAAATAATCAACTAAAGGGGCTTCGTGCCCCTTTTTGTTTTATTTATATTGACAGAAAAAGTTTGGTTTTTCATTGGGTTACAAACAACTACACACACAACAACAACAACACAACTGACCCTTTGTTT
>NZ_JBKCVI010000175.1:0-20339 GCF_046317795.1 Flavobacterium sp.
AAAATAATTACTTAACTTTAGCTCGTTAACCAGTTTGCTGTGAAATTAAAACGATTTTATTTACTTTTTATTGTACTTTTTGGTGTCATTTTTATAACAAATGGTCAAAATGTATCCTTATACAATCAGTTCAACGGTCGTTTTGATTTCACTTTTATAGGCAATACCTTGAATGTTCAGCCCAATGGTGCTAATGATCCGTGCCTCTTATTGCCAAGCTCGGACGCCACTTTGAATTTAAGTCCAACAGATGTTATCGAAAACGCCTATTTGTATTGGGCTGGTTCTGGAACTGGTGATTTTAATGTTAAACTAAATGGAATTGACATCACTTCGCAACGAAATTTTTCGGCGATTCAAAGTTCTAATGGTAATCCGTTTTTTAGTGCCTTTGCCGATGTTACAACACAATTACAAACCACTGGAAATGGCCTCTATACTTTTTCTGACCTTGATGTATCTCCATTTTTAAATCCGGATACTTATTGCAACAACGGAACCAACTTTTCTGGCTGGGCAATTGTAATTGTGTTTGGCAATCCAACATTACCACTAAATCAGATTAATGTTTATGACGGATTAGAAGCATTATCAACTGCCGTAGTTAACGTTCAAGATCAACTGATCATCAATTTAGGAAACTTAAATGTTTTGGATAATTCTGGGGCCAAACTAGGATTTGTTGCCTGGGAAGGTGACGCTAACATTGCGAATCAAGAATCATTATTGATTAATGGAAATATCATAAATAACCCTCCGTTAAATCCGGGAAATAATGCTTTTAATGGCACCAATAGCATCACTGGTAGCAGTAGTTTATACAATATGGATTTGGATATTTATGACATTCAAAATTATATAAGCATTGGTAACTCTACTGTTGAAGTAAAAATGACCACCGCACAAGATTTTGTTTTAATAAATACCATAGTCACTAAACTTAACAGTCAATTGCCCGATGCTACAGTGGCAATAAATTCTGTTGAAAATCAATGTGACTCGAGAACTATTGTGGTAAATTATACTATCTCCAATTTGAACTGTACAAATCCGCTTCCTACTCAAACACCCATTTCAATTTATATAAATAATCAATTATTGCAAACTACTACAACCAATGCTGAAATTCCAGTTGATGGTTCTATTTCCTCCCAAATTACATTGGTAATTCCCAATTTAATACCTGATACTTTTGAAATCAAATTTGTGGTAGATGATACTGGAAATGGTACCGGAATTGTAGCCGAATTAATTGAAACTAACAATACTTTTTCCATTTCGAATACTTTTTGGATTTCGCCTACTTTTAATACCTTAGAATCTTTAATCTCTTGTAATGAGGGATTTACTAGAGGAACTTTTGATTTTTCGAGTTATGAAGAATTGGTAAAAACGAATTCAAATGATACAGTTCAACTTTATGAAACTATAGAAAATGCAACGAATGGTGTAAATCCTATTTTAAACACAACAAATTATGTTGCAATAGCAACTCCCAAAGAAATTTTTATAAGAATTGACAATGAAAATTGCTTTAGTATTACCTCATTTTTACTAACGACAAGAAATTGTCCGCCAAAAGTTTATAATTACATTTCTGCCAATAATGACACTTACAACGATAATTTGACAATTGATGGTTTATATGATATTTTTCTCGATTTTAAAATAGAGATTTATAACCGTTGGGGAAGATTGATTTGGATAGGAAATCAAAATACCGATAAATGGACTGGTCAAGTAAAAGACGGAATTGGAAGTGAAAATGCACCTGATGGCACTTATTTTTATTTGTTGTTTTTAAATGATATTGATTATCCTGAACCCTTGAAGGGATTTTTATATCTAAATCATTAAAAAAATGAGGTAACTTTGGACTTTCAATAAATAGCATGAAACAAATTACTTCGTCACAAAATCCGTTTGTTAAATCTTTAATCCAACTACAAGAAAAAACAAAAGCCCGAAAACAATCAGGCACTTTTTTGATAGAAGGGATGCGCGAAATTGAATTGGCTATTAAAGGAAATTACGAAATAGAAACCATACTTTTTCTTCCTGATTTAGTTTCAGAACAACAAATAACTAAATTAACAAATAACCAAATCAACCTTATTGAAATCTCTATTGAAGTTTATCAAAAACTTGCTTACCGTGATACAACCGAAGGAATTATTGCTGTTGCTAAAATCAAATCATCACAACTTTCTGATTTAAAACTACCCAAAAATCCATTGATAGTAGTTATGGAAGCCATCGAAAAACCGGGAAATATTGGTGCTATGTTGCGCACCTGTGATGCTGCCAATGTAGATGCCGTAATCATTGCCAATTCAAAATCCGATTTATACAATCCCAATACTGTTCGTTCTAGTGTAGGTTGTTTGTTTACCAATCAAATAGCGATGGCTTCAACAGAAGAAGCAATTGCATTCTTGCTTAAAAATAACATCAATTTTTATAGTGCAACGTTACAAAATTCTACTTCCTATCACACGCAAGATTATACTCAACCAACAGCAATAGTGGTGGGTACAGAAGCCACGGGACTTTCTCAACCATGGCGAGACCAAGCTAAACAAAATATTATCATTCCTATGCAAGGCGAAATTGACAGTATGAATGTATCGGTGGCTGTAGCCATATTAATTTTTGAAGCCAAAAGACAAAGAGGGTTTTGATTAAGGAAATTAACTTTATGATTTGCACATCTCATTTGTTCTTCCTAATTTTAGGAATTGTTTGAAAATGCTATGATTGAAATTGATTTAGAAGAAGAAAAAAAAGCCATTGCCCGAGAATATAAAGAATTGCTTCGCATTAGTTATCAAACCTTAACCGAAACTGATAAAAAACTAATTCGGAAAGCGTTCAACGTTGCAGTTAATGCTCATAAAGACCAACGCCGAAAATCAGGAGAAGCTTATATTTTTCATCCTATTGGTGTTGCCAAAATTGTGGCTTCCGAAATTGGACTTGGTGCCACCAGTATTGCCGCCGCTTTGATGCATGATGTGGTAGAAGACACTTCTATTACAATTGAAGAAATTGAAAAAATGTTCAATCCAAAAGTAGCCCATTTGGTAGAAGGTTTGACCAAAATTTCTCAAGTAAAAAAAGACATGAACATTTCATTGCAAGCGGAAAATTTTCGTAAAATGCTATTGACACTCAATGATGATGTTCGAGTTATACTAATCAAATTGGCCGACCGTTTGCACAATATGCAAACGATGGATTCCATGCCCGATTACAAACAAATAAAAATTGCTTCCGAAACCCTCTACATTTATGCTCCATTAGCGCATCGATTGGGTTTATATAACATTAAAACAAAGCTCGAAGATTTAGGATTAAAATATACCGAACCCGAAATTTATAAAGAAATTGTCAGTAAAATAAAGGAAACCAAAGAAGAACAAGATGCCTATATTGCCACAATATCGGATGTTTTAAAAAAATCTTTAGACGAAGAAGGTGTAGATTATGTCATGAAAGGCAGACCAAAATCCATTTATTCTATTAGAAGAAAAATGGCCGCTCAAAATGTGACCTTCGAAGAAGTATATGATAAATTTGCACTCCGTATAATCTATAAATCTAATCTGCACGATGAAAAATTCTTGGCTTGGAAAATCTATTCCATAGTTACAGATCATTATCGTCCCAGCCCAAGTCGTCTGCGCGATTGGATTTCTTCGCCAAAATCAACTGGTTACGAAGCATTACACATAACGGTTATGGGACCAAAAGGGCGTTGGGTGGAAATTCAGGTGAGAAGTGAACGCATGGATGAAATTGCAGAAAAAGGATATGCTGCCCATTATAAATACAAACAAGGCGCAACCGAAGAAAGCGGTTTAGATACATGGCTCAATCTTTTGAAAGAAGCTTTGGAAAGTTCGGAAACTAATGCGGTAGATTTTGTAGAAGATTTCAAAATGAATTTGTATGCTAAAGAAATCTTCGTCTTTACACCAAAAGGAGAAATCAAATCCTTGCCTAAAGGTGCCACTTCACTCGACTTTGCATTTAGTATTCACTCCGAAATTGGCATTAAAACAAGAGGAACTAGAGTTAACGGAAAATTGGTTCCTTTAAATTACGAGTTAAAAAGTGGTGATCAAATTGAAGTAATAACTTCTGTTCATCAAAAACCAACCATCAACTGGTTAGATTATGTAACTACTTCGAGAGCAAAAAATAAAATTAGAAACGTACTCAACGAAAATACTAAGAAAATTGCCGAAGACGGCAGAGAATTATTGACAAGAAAACTAAAACACTTAAAAATCACATTGAATGAAGGTGTTGTCAATGAAATGGTAAATTTTTTTAAACTTAAAACCAGTTTGGATTTGTTCTATCGTGTTGGAATTGGTTCAATTGAAAACCAACAACTCAAGGATTTTGCTGCTCAAAAAAGCAATACCTTAATGAATTTTTTTAAGAGTAAAATTAAACGTTCGCCAAGTTCACAGCCCGAAGACATCAACAAACAAGAGCTCAATAAAAATTTTGACATGCTCGTTTTTGGTTCGGAACAAGATAAACTGGATTATAAATTATCATCCTGTTGCAACCCAATTCCTGGTGACAATGTATTTGGTTTTATTACTATAAATGAAGGAATTAAGGTGCATAAAAAAGATTGTCCAAACGCCATCACATTACAATCCAATTATGCCTATCGCATCATGCAAGCCAAATGGATTGACTCTTCACAGCAAGAATTTAAAGCCATTTTGAAAATTACAGGAATGGATAGTTTAGGATTAACCAATGAATTGACAAAAGTAATTTCTAACAACATGCACGTAAATATTCAAAGTATTTCCCTTAGTGGTGAAGCTGGAATTTTTAACGGAAAAGTAGCTGTGATTGTACAAAATAATGCTATTTTGAAAAAATTAATTGATAACATTAAGAAAATTGATGGCGTTGATAAAGTAACAAGGGTTTATACCAATTGATATCTTTTATAAAAACTTTGAACTTTAAACTTTTAAACCTTAAACAAAAGATTTAACTTTGTCCCATGACACTAATTTCCAACGATAATTCTAAAAATCAAGAAACCGTAAAAAATGTTTTTACGATGTATCTCGAGAACAAAGCACATCGCAAAACACCTGAACGTTATGCTATTCTTCAGGAAATTTATAATAGCGAAGAGCATTTTGATATTGAAAATTTGTATATCAAAATGAAAAACAAAAACTATCGTGTGTCTCGTGCTACGCTATACAACACTATCGAACTTTTATTGGATTGTGGTTTAGTGCGGAAACATCAGTTTGGACAAAACCAAGCGCATTATGAAAAGTCGTATTTCGATAAGCAACACGACCATATTATTATGACCGATTCTGGGGAAGTAATTGAGTTTTGTGACCCAAGAATTCAAACCATCAAACAAACCATTGAAGATATTTTCGGAATAGAAATTCACAACCATTCGTTGTATTTTTATGCTACAAAAAAGAATAATATATGAAACCTATCGACTATTTCAAAAAGACTTTTGTTATTGTTTTTGTTTTTATCGTTGTATCTAAGTTGGTTTTTCAACTTATAGATGATATGGATAAATTTACAATTAACTTTGTCATAAAAATTATCGCTGTAGCTTTTATAACAGCATTGGTGATGGGCGGTATGAACTATTTTGCCAAAGTAGGTTTTATCCCAAAGGCAAAACAAGAATAAAAAGACAACAACTAACAACAACACACAACACAAATTAAAATGACTGTAGATTTACTACTCGGATTACAATGGGGAGATGAAGGAAAAGGAAAAATAGTTGACGTTCTTACTTCAAAATACGATATCATCGCTCGTTTTCAGGGCGGACCAAACGCTGGTCATACGCTTGAATTTGACGGAATAAAACACGTTTTAAGAACTATTCCTTCAGGGATTTTTCACAGTAATAATATAAACATCATTGGAAACGGTGTCGTAATTGACCCAGTCGTTTTTAAAAGTGAAGTAGATGGTTTGGCCAAATTTAATCTTGATTTGAAATCAAAACTGATTATTTCACGCAAAGCACATTTGATTTTACCCACACACCGTTTGCTCGATGCTGCTTCGGAAGCTTCAAAAGGGAAGGCCAAAATTGGCTCTACACTCAAAGGAATTGGACCAACCTATATGGATAAAACCGGAAGAAACGGAATACGTGTAGGCGATATTGAATTAGCTGATTTCAAAGAAAGATACCGTGCTTTGGCAGACAAACACGAGGCCATGATTGCATTTTATGATGTAAACATTCAGTACAACTTGGCCGAAATGGAAACGGAATTCTTTGCAGCCATTGAAGATTTGAAAAAACTGGATTTTATTGATAGCGAAGAATATTTGGCACAAGCTCAAAAAGCCGGAAAATCTATCCTTTGCGAAGGCGCACAAGGTTCGTTGTTGGATGTCGATTTTGGAACGTATCCTTTTGTAACCTCATCCAATACTACTGCGGCTGGTGCTTGTACTGGTTTAGGAATTGCTCCGAATAAAATTAAAGAAGTCTATGGAATTTTCAAAGCATATACTACTCGTGTGGGTTCTGGACCATTTCCAACCGAAGATTTTAGCGAAGCGGGAGATTTGATGGCAAGTGTAGGCAACGAATTTGGTTCCGTGACAGGAAGAAAACGCCGTTGTGGCTGGTTGGATTTGGTAGCCTTGAAATATGCTATCCAAATTAATGGTGTAACCCAACTCATGATGATGAAAGGTGATGTACTCTCGGGTTTTGACACTTTAAAAGTAGCCACAGCTTATAATTATAATGGAGAAGTGATTCATCATTTGCCCTACAATATAGAGGAAGAAAACGTCACTCCTATATATACTGAATTCAAAGGATGGAAACAGGATTTGACCGGACTAACCAATTTTGAAAGCTTACCAAAAGAACTAAAAACATACATCGAATTCATAGAACAAGAAGTGGCAGTACCAATAAAGATTGTTTCTGTTGGTCCTGATAGAAAACAGACGATTATGAGGTAATTAATGTAAATTGTCATTTCGATTAAAAGATGAAATCTCCTAAACTTAAAAAGTTGATTTTTCCCTTTGTAAAAAATAACAGAGCATTCATATTAGTTGAAAAAAGTTAATTAACTTTAATTAAAACTCACGTTACCCCAACCAATCTTTAAAATCATTTACGCGTTCTCGCGCTACAATTATCTCATCATCTTTGTATGAAAGTAGAATTACTTTTAAACGAGAATTGCTATGCATTTGAATTTCTTTGATTCCTTTCATTGGAATGATAAATTTTCTAGAAACACGATAGAAATCCTTTGGATCAAGTTCGGTTTCCAGTAGTTCTAAAGTGGTGTCCAAAAGGTAATTTCTATTGTCAAAAGTATGCAAATAGGTTCCTTTGTTTTCGCTATAAAAACACTCTACTTCTTCTATGTTTACCATCTTGAGTTGTTGTCCCATTTTGATGGTAAACCGTTTTTTAAAGGTTCTATCAATTGGGTTGACCAACATTCTTTTGATAGCATCAAAATCTAAATTAGAAACGATACTTTTTTGAAATTGATTTTTGAATTTTGATATTGCAATTTCTAATTCATCATCGTCAATAGGTTTTAATAAATAATCAATACTGTTTAACTTAAAAGCACGCAACGCATATTCATCATAAGCCGTAGTAAATATTACAGCACTTTTAATGTCACACTGAACGGAGCAAAAGTGTTCAAAAATTTCAAAAGACAAACCATCCGATAATTGTATGTCAAGAAAAATCAAATCGGGATGACTGTTTTTCTCAAACCAATCTATTGATTCCTCTACCGAATGCAACAGTGTATTGACTTGCAAGCCGAGTTTCTCCACTTTTCGTTGAAGCAATCGTGCTGCCGGTTTTTCGTCTTCGATGATGATGATTTTCATTGCTAGGTTTAAGATTGTTTAGGATTGTTTAGGATTGTTTAAAATAGTTTAAAATTGTTTATAATTGTTTAAGATTGTTTAAAATAGTTTGAAGCGGATAAAATAATAACTGCTTACTGCAACTGTTTACTGAACACTGATTTCACTCCCACTTGTTGTTCTTTTCTTTCTCCATCAACTCTTTAATCTTTTTTTCTTCCCAATCTTTTCCCATAATTAAGGAAGGCAGAAATACTGATAATCCGTGGGCTGCTAAACCAATTCCCCAGAATAATGCAGTTGAAAAAGTTTTAAATTTAAAAAAACTTTCACCTTCATCGAGGTTTTGAACATTGACAATAATTATCATGGTATTGACAACAATATAGACAGTTAAATGCGTGTAAAATCCTTTGATTTTCTTAACTCGTTTTGCTGCTTCTTGGAATTTTATTTCATCATAATTTTACATAATTATTCCAATTTATTTTTTCTATTTTCTTCGTCCATATATTGTTTGATCTTCCGTTGTTCCCAATCGTCATTCAAAAAAAATGGAAAGAAATTAAAAGTTCTGATAGCATGAAAAAGCAATCCAATTCCCCAACCAAATAATGACCAAAAAAACCAAAGATATTGAGGTGTGTATTTTAAATTTATAAAAATTAAAACCGCCATGACTAATACATAAGATAGTAAATGACTGTAAAATCCTTTGATTTCTTTGACTTGCTTTTTGGCACGCTGGTATTTTTCGTATTCTTCGTTATTTTTTTCCATGATTATTCCCATTTTTGTTTTGTTTCATTTTGTTTATTCATCATTTTTCTGATTTGTTTTTGTTCCCAGTTGGTTCCAAAAACTCTTTCAGCTAAAAATAATTTTAATCCTTGAACTACTAAGAAAAAAGTCCAAAAACACATTACAAATCCATTTATATATTTAATTGGTAAAAAATTAAACTGAACGCCAAAATAGGTTTTTAGAACATAAATTATAATACCAATTACATATATAAAAAGATGAGTGTAAAACTGACTTAACTTTTTTACTCTTTCACGAACTGATTCTTCGGGTGATTTTTGGCTCTCCATATTTTCCATGATTACTTCCATTTGTTTGTTGTGCTATTCTCTTTATTTAATATCTCTTGAATCTTCTTTTCTTCCCATGATTTTCCATAACCAAAAGTCTCAAAAGCATGAAAAGAAACGCCCATTCCCCATCCCAACACGGGTAACCAAAACCATTGAAATCCGCCTGATTGAATGTTAATAAATATGAGTAAAGGAATGACGCAGCAATATGAAATTAAATTGCCATAAAATCCTTTTAGTTTTTCAACTCGTTCTTTTGCTCTTATAAAAGCCATGTTCTCACTGTAAATGTTTTTTGTTTCCATGATGGCAATTTGTTTTGTTAAAATTGGAATTTTTACTTTAAATTCGGTTTGTGTCTCCTCTACCAAAACTTTTCGCTCTGAAATGAGCGCATAACGATTGACGATGTTTTGCAGTCCAACACCTTTTCGCTCTTGCAAGATTTCTTTCTTCTGTAAATTATTTTCAACGATTAAGTAACTGTTTTCAAAATAAATTTTGATGTGTAGCGGTTTTGTCTCGCTAACCACATTGTGTTTGATCGTATTTTCTAATAAAAGTTGTAACGAAAGCGGCACTACTTTGGCCTCTGTCATTGAAAGGGACGAAGCAATCCAATCCTCATCTGTTGGCAATTCATAGGTAATACAATTTTCAAAACGCATTTTCAACAAGTTCATATACGTTTTGGCGAAAGCCAATTCTTCTTCAACAGGAACCAGCTCTTTGTCCTTTTGTTCCAAAACATAGCGGTATATTTTTGACAACGAAGTGGTGAATTTTTGAGCATTATCTGGATTTTCTTCTATCAACGAACTCAACACATTTAAACTATTGAACAAAAAATGTGGGTCGATTTGATTTTTTAAACTTTCAAATTGTGCCGAAGCGGTTCCAGCAATTACTTTTTGTTCTTTTACCTTATTTTCAGTGTATGCTTTATAGAAATAGAACGCATGAAAAGCCAGGGTTACAAAAAACGTAACAATAATAGCTACCAAGTAATTGGACATTTCTTCATTATTTAAAAAAGCGCTAAATGAACTTCCTTCTACTAGTACATCTTCAAAAATTCGCAATAGAAAAATAACTATAATTGACACTAGAAATGATGCTATAAAACCAATTACTATTCGTTTTGGGATAAATCTATCCGTTTTGAAAATCTTATCCAAATAGATAAAAATAGCAGCATTAGCATAGTATAACGAAAGACTATAAAGCATGGTATAACCAAAATTCACCAATAAATAATAATCAAACTGAATTTTGTTTCCTGTAATTATCCTAACCACCAACAACACAAAAAAGATGGTGAAGGATATGACAATAGCTCTTGGAATTTCTTTTATCAACTGTTTCATAGTTAATGTTTTTTAGGTTCTGAGGTTTTTTCTTTGTGCCTCAAAACCGTAACACTTCTTTTCTTTATTTACACCCTTTCAACGCTTCTTGCGCTCTATCCAAACCCCATTTTGGTGAAAAAGGTGTTTCTGGCTTAAAGTTAGCAAATAGTCCAATTGATTTTTCAATTTGAGCACACATTGGCTTAATATCTGTTCCCCAATATTTTGCGCCACCAATTTCAAATTCGGCTTTGGAGAAAACTGCTCTTGGGTTATTTGGATTTATGGCCAATGCTTTTCCATATTCTTCCATTACTAATCCTGTATACTTCACTCCATTTGTCATTGGATCTTGAATTAAAATAACAGTGTAGAGCATCGCTTGAACTACCATGATTTCATCATTGTTCGGACTAATTAAAGTAGCGTTATCAATGGCATCTTGAGCTTTAATAATCATGGCTGGCACTTTTTCTTTATTGGCTGGATTGAACGCTTCGGTGGTGTTGATTAATGCCACATAATAATTGGGTAACCAATTGCTTTTCTCTGCTGCCGCAATGCGTTCCATTAATGCTGATGCTTCCTGTGCCTTTCCTTCTCCCCAAAGCCCAAGAGCTTTCCCCATTCCTTGTTCAAAAGAGGTTTGAGCTGTTAGTAATGAACTAATAATTAATGCGATGGTGATGATAATTGTTTTCATAATTGAAAAGTTTAGTGTTGTTTAAAAGTTTAAGGTTGTTTAAAATTGTTTAAGGTTGTTTAATGTTGTTTAAAAGTTTACTGTTGTTTAAAATTGTTTTTGAAATTGATTTTTGAAATTGAATTTGATTTTTGAATTTGATTTTTGAAATTGATTTTTGAATTTGATTTTTGAATTTGAATTTGAATTTGATTTCTGAGGTAAAAATAGTGTCGTTTTGTTTGTTGTGAAATTTAAACTTACTGAACTGTTTAATTTGATGGATGAACTGTTGAATATTAAATTTTCATTGTAATTGTTTTACTTTCTTTGGCTATAAATTTGGCATCTTTGTATTTAGGTGCACTCATAAAACCTTTTGCGTTGTTTGAAACTGCATAATCTTCTTTTGGAATTCCCATAAAATTGGTATCCAACTTACCATTGCCGTTTTCGTCATGATAGGAACTAATAGCATATTCGCCTTTTGGCAAATCATTGAAAATAACTACTGCTTTATTATTTTCAATTTTTACAATTTTACCTATAGTTGGCTTTTTTAAAAACTCCTGTTCTGATTTGTAAACGGCTATGTAAGCCATTCCTTTGTTGCTTTTGTACCCTGTGATTTCTACTTTTAAAGAAATATTTTGAGCAAATCCTTTAAAAGATAAAATAAATGCTGTCAATAAAATAATTCGTTTCATGTGTTATAGATTGTTTAATTGATTGTCTTTTTTATTATCACTAATAGTCCAAAAGAATCCCACGAAGAAAAACCGATCTGCTGTTGGAATAATTTCTTTTCTTTCATAAATGCCATTTGCATTGGGTGTGTTGGCATAATCATACCCAAAAACATTTTGAGTTCCTAAAACATTGGAAACTGAAAAGTACAAAATCTTTTGCTGTGTTAGCAAATACGCCCAGTTAAAACTTAAATTATTAAAGTTTTTTGTTTTACCATTCATAAATGCGGTTTCATTCGGATTATTATATGGTCTTCCGGTGCTAAATTGATGCGTGAAACCCACTTGCGATTTCCAATCAGAAATCCAGTATTTAGTCACAACTGACAAACTATGACTGGCAACAAAACTCGGCGTAACGGTAGCTGTAAAATTTTGATAATCTCTTTTTGTATCAATATAGGAATACGAAATCCAATATTCTAGATTTTTAATACTGTTTCCATCTCTCCAAAAAACATCCAATCCTTTGGCATAACCACTTCCAGCATTGGAAAATTGAGAATTTAATTGTGCTCTTTCGGTGTCATATTTAACTAAATCTGTATACCCTTTGTAATACACTTCAGCTCGCAACGTTTTACTGTTTTTGGTGTATTGGTAATTCAAAATATAGTGTGACGCTTTTTCGGTTTCAAACTGATTTGAGTACTTCAAATACTCTTGACGTGGTGCTTGTTCAAAATCGCCATAGGCAAAAGCAAACTGACTGTTCTTTGAAACTTTATAAGCCAATGAAGCTCTTGGAGAAATAGTGTTTTCATCAATATAATCATTATTTGAAGCTCTTAAACCTATTTTAGTTGCAAACTTTTTGGAAAAGAAAATATCAGCTTCGGTATAAACAGCAGCAATAGCAGCATCATAACCGCTTGAGAAAGTAGTATTAAAATCTTCATCAAATTTGGTCATAAAATAATCACTTCCAAAAGCCAGTTTTACTTTGTCTGAAAGCTTTTTGGTGAGTTTTAATTTCAAATGAGATGCGTGTTCATTATTGTTTACATCATTTGAATCTATGCCAATTTTATTTTGTCCGTAACCATAACTCAATCCAGTAAATAGTTGCCAATTGCCACCAAAATTTCCTTTATAAGAGGAATTGAAATAAAAATTAGTGTTGTTCAAATCTACTCTCACGGGCTCTGGCTGATTGATATCTTCTTGGTTTATATCAAACCGTGAAGCGTCAAAAGCGGCATAGGCCTTAAAAATACCATTAGCAAAATTATAACGATATACCGCTTCTCCCGATAAGGACTGAAAAGGCCTGTTCCAATCTACATTTTGAGGAATGGCAACTTGGTAAGCCGCTAAATCAATATAGGCAGTATTAATACTTAGCGAACTTTTTTTCCATTTTTGGGTATTGCTCAACCCTAATCCCACGGTCATCAACGAAATATCGGTTTTATTTTGATCGGGTTCATCTTGTGTATTTAATAACAATACACTCGATAACGCTTCGCCATATTCCGCCGAATAGCCACCTGTAGAAAATGAAATTCCGCTAAACAAAAAAGGAGAAAATCGTCCACGAGTGGGCAAATTATTGGTGGTTGCACCATACGGCTGTGCCACTCTGATGCCGTCTACAAAAGTTTGGGTTTCGTCGGCTTCGCCACCACGAACATACAGCCGTCCATCTTCGCCCACGTTTTGTGTTCCGGGTAAGGTTTGCAACGCCGCAATAATATTGCCTGCCGAACCGGCAGTAGTAACTATATCCAAAGGTTTTAAAACCGAAACCCTGCTTTTTTCTCCCGCGCTAAAGGTTCCTGCAGTAATGACCACCGCATCAAGCGTGTTACTACTTTCTTTTAGTAGGATAACACGATTTTTATATGTAGCCACATCAATAGCAAGTTTCAAGGTTTCATAAGTCAAAAAACTAATCACCAAAGTTTGGTTGCCACTGGCAGTTGTAGTAAAACTAAAATTTCCTTGTTCATCAGAAGAACTTCCGTCATAAGTACCTTCAATATAAACATTGGCACCCACTATGGGTTTGTTTTTTGCATCCACCACCATGCCCGAAATGGTTTGCTGTCCATAACTTGCTACAGCTAAAAATGCAACTAAAAAAAGGCAAAGTGGTTTCATGTTTTACAATTTGATGAAGCAAATCTGCAAAAAAGGAGGAAATTAAAAAATATAAGCTAACCGAACTGTTGATTTATTGGGATGAAGTGTTTTTATTTTACGTTGGTTAGTTTTTAGTGTCGTTCATCGATTTTCCATAAAAATAGTTGGATATGTAATTGTACCCGAGCAAAGCGAATTGACGAAGTAAATCCGCCTATCGGGGACCTATAAGGGGTGGAAAATAAATTATAAGTTATAAAATACACCTGACAGGTTTTAAAAACCTGTCAGGTGTGGAAAAAAACCTGCTACACAAAATTTCCCGACTTTGAACTATAAAAAAACCTGTTCCGTTAAGAACAGGTAGTCTTCAGTTTGAATTATTAATTATCTGACAGGATATTTATCTTTAAAGAACTTCTTCCCTTTTATATCAAGTAGTTATTCTTGTTTTTTCAGATTATTAAAGCTAAATTACTGCAATTGATGCGCTTAAACTAACTTAATCGTTAAACTACCATAAAACTCGATAGAGTTACATTTCTTTCTTTTTTGATGCATTTCGTCGATACTTTGTTATGCCATTTCGTTTCAAAAATTCACTATACGTATAGTTATCATTTAAAATAAATTGAATTTATAGTGTAAGGGTCATGATTAATATTTTACCTTTGCTAGCTTACAAAAAATACGATTATGGTTTATAAATTTAGAGTAATTCTCGATGCAGAAGAAGATGTAATTAGAGATATTGCTATTCTTGAAAGTGATACTTTGGAGGATTTGCATAACGCTATTGTCAACGCATTCGGATTTGACGGATTAGAAGTGGCTTCGTTTTATACGTGTGATGATACGTGGAATCAAGAATATGAAATCCCAATGTTTGATTTTGGCGATGTTCCTGGCGAAAACAAAATCATGAGCGATTATCAATTGGCTGATATTCTTGACACGGAAAACACTAAAATTATTTATGTGTATGATTTTATCAATATGTGGACATTTTTGGTAGAACTTGCCGCCGTTGAAAATACTGTTGAAACTGGAATGATTTACCCCAATTTATTATTCTCACATGGTGAAATACCAGCCGAAGCCATGGAAAAACATTTTCAAGCCGATTTTGAAGAAGATGACAGCTATAGCGAGTTTGAAGACGATTTAGACGAAGACGATTTAGATGCTTTTGGCGGAGAAGATAACTTTGAAGATTTTGGGTTTGAGGAGAATTGGAATTAGGGAAAGTTTGAAATTGTTTAAAGTTGTTTAAAATTGTTTAGAGTTTAATATTGTTTAAAGTTGTTTAGGGTTTAATATTGTTGTTATGGCTACTGTAAAACGTTTTGAAGATTTGGAAATTTGGCAAGAAGCTAGAAGACTTTCAAAAGAAATTATTATCATCTCAAAAACTACTGAACTTAAAACCGATTATAAATTTAAAGAACAAATCAAAGGTTCCTCTGGTTCAGTAATGGATAATATTGCTGAAGGATTTGAGAGAGACGGTAACTTAGAATTTCGTCAATTCTTATCTACAGCAAAAGGTTCCGCTGGAGAAACTCGATCTCAAGTATATCGGCTTTTTGACAATGATTATATCAATGAAGAACAACAAAAACAATTAGTTTCGGACTACGAAAAATTAATCATCAAAATACACAATTTTATAACTTATCTAAACAAAAAAGATTTTAAAGGCACAAAATTTATCAAGTAAACAACCTTAAACCTTTAAACAACCTTAAACAACCTTAAACCTCAAACAATGCTAAACCTATTCAACGCCCACATAGAAACCTTATCCATTCACCGAGTGGGAAACAAAAGTCGAAACGAAGCGATATTCCTTTCGGAGCAACCTTATAATTTGAATGATGAAATTGTTCCGCTACTAAAGGAATATTTCTTCAAACCCTTCCGTGAAAAAGAAGAAAACTATTTCCAGTTTGCCCACGAAGTAGATATAGAATACAACGATATGTTCAACTTAGTTTCCGAGATTTTTACTAATCCAAGTGAAACGCATGAAGTATCAAAAAAGATAACCAAACATCTTTTTGAACAATCCAATCACCCACACATCAAGAACGGAGAAGTATATGTGGCTCATATCACCAATTTGAATATTGACAATACTATAGTGGATGCCGTAGGGGTTTTCAAAAGTGAAATTCAAACTGATTTTATGCAGTTTGAAGAAAAAGGTACAACACTCGAAATGATATTGCAACAAGGAATAAATTTGAACAAACTGGACAAAGGATGTTTGATTTTTAACCACAAAAAAGAAGAAGGATATAAAATCTTGACTGTTGATAGCAATCGTTATGATGCGCGTTATTGGTTGGAACATTTTCTTTCGGTGGATGCTTTTCAAGACGAAAATTTCTATACCAAAAAGTATTTGAAATTCTGTCAAAACTTTGCTAAAGATGTTGTTTTTCCTGCCGAAGACAAGAAAGAAGAAGTAATGTTTATGAACCGTTCGGTGAATTATTTTGCCAAAAACGATTTGTTTGAAGAAAGCAATTTCTTGAATGAAGTATTAGACAATCCTGATTTAATTCCGGAGTTTAAAAACTATAAAGTAGACAAAGGCGAAAAGTATAGTATTGAGGATGTTACGACTTTCCCAATAGCAAACGGAGCCGTTACTGATGCCAGAAAATCGATAAAAAATGTTATAAATTTAGATACCAATATTCAAATTAAATTAGATTTCATCAATCCTGAAAGTGCTGAGAAATATGTAGAAAAAGGTTGGGACGAAGAAAAGCAAATGTATTACTACTTGGTTTATTTTAATAAAGAACAGAAGAGTTAGTACTCAATCCCGTTCCGAAACTTCGGGTTCAGGACAGAAAATAGTGTTCAGAATCTAATCCTCAATTGGTAAATCGGTTGTGGATTTTTTTTATAGAATATTACCAATTATTTTTGTCCGATAAATTTTAATCAATAATGAAAATGTCGCTCCGATGGAGCTATATTTTATATTTTCAATAATAATTCAATTTTCTACAAACATATCGCTCTTAAAGGAGCTATTTTAGTCCCATCGTGACTTAATGTTTGTAGAAAAAATGTTATTCAAAAAAACGAGCTCCAGCGGAGCGGCATGTTAAAATTCATAATAAACATTGTGTTAAAAATATAATTATTCTTTTTTATCGGACACAAATGATTACCAATGTTAAAATCAGTAATACAGCCACTATATTTCTTTATATTTGTTAAAATGGCTTAACCAAATGAATAAAAAGATACTTTTCGGAATGCTATTGTTTTTTCTAGCTTACATTAACTCCATGGCACAAGTAACAGACAGTGGCAACGATTCAATTAAAATCTATAAAAAAATTGAAGATTATTCCAAAAGAAATAAATTTAACCAAGCGCTTTATAAACTTCTATTTAAATCAAATCGCAAATCAAGTGCAAGTTCAACAGATCAAAGAAATGCCTATTTCAATAAAAAATCATTTGAAAGATACGAAGGGAAAATCATAAGAAACATTAACATATCAACGCTCGACCCATTTGGATATTCTGTAGATAATTATTCCAATGAACCCGAAAAAGGAATTGAAAAACTTGGAAACAAGTTGCACCTAAAAACCAAAAAATGGACGATTAGAAACCTATTGCTATTTAAAAAAAATGAAGTTTTAGATTCTCTCATAATAATAGAATCGGAACGTTTAATAAGAAAGCAACGCTATGTTAGAAGTGTTGTTATTAAACCCGTTGAAATTCCAAATTGCAAAGACTCTGTTGATATTTCGGTTCGTGTATTGGACTCTTGGAGTTTAGTTCCTGATTTTGCCATTACAAGTTCACAAGCTAGCTATGGTATAACAGAAAAAAACTTTTTAGGTTTAGGACATGAATTTGAAAATGATTTTAAAAACCGTTTTGATAACGGACAAAATGCTTACTATGGCAGGTATTCCATCCCTAATTTCAAAAACACTTATATTAATTCTACATTTATTTATGAAAATTCGTTGGATAATTATACCACAAAAAGTGCTCGTGTTGAACGAACTTTTTTCTCTCCATTAACACGATTGGCTGGTGGTGTCTATTTTGAAAATAAATTTTATAGGGATTCACTACCGGATAACAATAATGTTTTTGAAGATCAGATTTTTAAATTAGAAACACAAGATTATTGGTTGGGTCACTCCTTTAAAATTTTCAAAGGAAAAAATATCGATTTTAGAACTACGAATCTTGTAACTACTATTGGCTATAAAAATGTCAATTATCTAAATGCCCCATCAGAGGAATATGATCCATACCACTTTTATGCCTCCGAAAAATTATACTTAACAAGCATTGGTATCAACACTCAAAAATTTATACAAGATAAATATTTATTCAATTTTGGAATTATTGAAGATGTTCCTTTTGGACAAGTTTACTCAATTACAGCCGGATTTCAGGATAAAAACAATACAAAACGAGCATACTTTGGTGGACGATTTGCCTATGGTTATTATTTTTCATTTGGTTACCTAAGTTTGAATACAGAATTGGGAAGTTTTTATTCTAATGGCAACAGTGAAGAAAGCACTTTTAGATTTGAGCTAGTCTATTTCTCAAAATTAGCAAATCTAGGCAGTTGGAAAGTAAGACAATTTTTCAAACCAATTGTAGTCCTTGGAAATAATAGAGTTCCAATTATAAATGACCGCATTATGATTACGGATGAAAATGGAATTTCTGGGTTAAATAATCCTATGATAAATGGCACTAAAAAAATTACAACTTCATTTCAAACACAAACCTATGTACCTGGAAATTGGCATGGATTTCACTTTAGCCCCTATTATAATATGACATTTGGATTGCTAGGCGATGAAACAAATACTTTATTTACTAGTAAATTGTATTCGAAATTTAGTTTGGGTGTATTGATTAATAATGATTATTTAGTTTTTGATAATTTCCAAATTTCCATATCCTATTATCCTTCTATTCCTTTTGAAGGATCAAATATTTTTAGGAGTAATTCTTTAAAAAACAGCGATTTATCATTGCCCGCTTTCCAAATTGGACAGCCACTAATTGTACCTTATAAATGATATAACCCTACTGTAATTTTTATTTTGAAAAATCTACAGTAACAAAGTCATTGTTTATTCGTCCTACTTTTAATCTCAAAAAAATAACCCTTTGGATTCTACTATTCTTTCAATAAAAAAACTCAACAAACGTTACGGCAAAATACATGCTGTAAAAGACGTTTCCCTAGAAATACATAAAGGCAATGTTTATGGAATTCTTGGACCAAACGGAAGTGGAAAATCAACTACATTAGGAATTGTGCTGAATGTAGTTAATAAAACTTCGGGCGAATACAGTTGGTTTAATGGTACCATGGAAACCCATGATGCTTTGAAAAAAGTGGGTGCCATTATTGAAAGACCCAATTTTTATCCCTACATGACGGCTGTTGAAAACCTTGAACTGGTATGCAAGATTAAAGGAATTGGTTATTCAAAAGTTACCGAAAAACTAGAAATTGTTGGACTAATTGATAGAAAAGACAGCAAATTCAAAACCTTTTCATTGGGAATGAAACAACGATTGGCCATTGCTTCTGCCCTATTGAATGACCCCGAAATATTAATTCTTGACGAACCAACTAACGGTTTAGACCCACAAGGAATTCATCAAATTCGAGATATAATTAAACTTATTGCATCTCAAGGAACAACTATTCTCTTGGCTTCACACTTATTAGACGAAGTGGAGAAAGTGTGCAGTCATGTCTTGGTTTTGCGTTTTGGAGAAATTTTATATTCGGGAACAGTGGATGGTATGAGTAATCAACATCGTTTTTTTGAACTAAAAGCAGAGAACAATACTGCTCTAATCGAAACACTAAAAAATCATCCAAATTTTGAAAAAATTTCAGAAGCGGAAGGAAAAGTAATTGTTCATTTCAAAGACAAAGTGGATGCTGGCCAATTGAATAAGTATTTATTTGACAAAGGAATTGTATTAAACCATTTAGTAAACAAAAAAATGAGTTTAGAGGAGCAATTTTTAGCATTAACCAATACCTAAAAGCCACAAATATGAAAAGATTACTCGCCATCGAATTACAAAAAATCTGGAAAAACAGGGCTAGCAGAATATTGACTATTAGTTATTTTGTCATTCTTTCTTTTATTGCTTTAATAGCTTCAATCAAATTTGATATTGGAAACTTTAAATTGCATTTTGCTGAAATGGGGATTTTCAATTTCCCCTATATTTGGCATTTCAATACCTACATTGCATCAATTCTAAAATTATTTCTTGCCATTGTTATTGTTTCAATGATGGCAAACGAATACAGTTATGGCACGCTAAAACAAAACCTCATCGATGGCATGAGTAAAAAGGAATTTATACTCTCCAAATTTTTGACCGTCATCCTTTTTGCCTTTACTTCTACTGTGTTTGTTTTTGTGATGTC
>NZ_JBKCVI010000176.1:0-3456 GCF_046317795.1 Flavobacterium sp.
AAGATTTTAGAACGTATAGAAACAATTGCTACAATGCCTACCAAAGAACAAGAGCAGCTTTTTAGTGTGATTGATGCGTTAATTAGAGATTATAAAGCCAAGCAGGCTTATTCCTCATAAAACCATAAAAAAAGCAGTCTAATTGACTGCTTTTGTGTTTTGTTTATTTAACTGTTGTATTGATTAACTTTTGAAAATGATTTTAACTTTTTTTATTAAATCTTTTTTATTCATATTAACTGCATTATATTTTGTATCATTTTCACATTCAATGAAGTAAGGGATTTCATTTTTTTCATTAAAAAAATAAAAGTAAATGTCATCATGAGGAGAATAATACTCTCTGTATGAACCATATTTTTTTACTATATCAGTAAAATAAAAATCAAATTCGGCTAATATTGTGATGGATTTTATTTCATCTTTTTCAAGATAAACAATAATTTTTTTCAAACTTTTATTGTAAGGAGTTAAAAAATAAGTATTGCTATTATTTACTCTATCAATGTTTCCAAGTTTTGTGACTATATCATTTTTATCTTTATTTAAGCAAACTTGTTTATTAATAAATTCTTCTAAAAAAAATAAATCTAATTCTTTTATATTGCTCATAACTAACTTTTTGGCTCTGTCGGTTGGGTTGATTGAGTTGGTTGAACAGGTTCTACTTTTGCGTCAACTTTAAATAATTGTGTCTCTCCTCCAGGTAATATTTTATCACTACCAGGTGTCCAATCTTTAATCGATTTAGTTGTCGATTGTAAAAATTTTGTGTCTTCGAGTAATTTATATAATGTTTTTACTCTACCTTCTAAAGGAATTCCTAACTTTTCAGGATCTGCTCCGGGTAAAGTGTAATAATTACCTGTTTTAGGATTACCATTTTCATCTGTATAAGTCCATTGCTCAACTATAGTTCCCGCAGGATAGGTTTTAGTCATAACAGGTTTTGAAAAATCAATCCCTTTCAGATGTCCTTTAATCTTGTCTTTCTCAAATCCCTCTTTCTCATAAAAAGCTCTTGCAAGAATTTTTCTAACATCACCAATTCTAACTATTGGTGTCTCTTCAATAGTCTTATCTTTAATTTTCAAATCAGGTACTGCGTATTTCTCATCGATTTTCCAATTCAGAGGAATAAGCTCTTTTGAACGATGATAGTACATATCCATTTCACTTGTGTTCCCACCATAGTTAGGGCTCATATAATCAGTTAATAAGCAAAATACAAGTCCCACTGCTTTACCAGCAGTACCTAATACTTTCTCACCTATTCCTTTGGATACCTCTCGTTTAATAACTTGCTTACCTTGACCTTCAACGGAACTCTTCAAAGCTTGTTTAGCTAATTCAGATGTAGCATCTTTACCAATTGTAGTTAAAACAGGAGCCGCAGGAATAAAAGCTTTATTAGTAGCATCGCTTTTTTCTGCACCTTCTAATTCAACATAAGCAATAACACTATTTTCAGCAAAACTAAATGGAGAGTTATGAGGATACTCTTTGGCAAGCGGGTCAAGTGATAAAAATCTTCCAACCCTTGGGTCGTACATTCTAAACGTATAGTTTAACGAGTTCCCTTCACCTTTTACTTCATCGTCTTTTTCTTGCCCTTGAAAGCCATAACGGTAGTCAGCTGTTGAGCCATGACGGTTAGGAACCAAACTACCAAAAGGATAGCGACATTTTGTATAAGAACGTGATGTAAATGTATTAAAAAAAGCAACTCAAAATGAATTGCTTTTTGTTTTATTACAGCTCAAAGTGAGGACACTTTGCGTAGCACGTTAGTTTTTATTTAGAACTCTTTGAGCAGCTGGGGGACACTTTGAGCAGCACGTTAGTTTTTATTTAGAACTCTTTGATAATCTGGGTTATTTTTTTGAGTCCATAATGTTAAATACCATTTTTGATTATATCTACTTATCAAGTACAGAGATTCTCCTTTTACAAGGTCAAAACTTACTTTTGATTTTTCTTTTAACAAATAAATTTCAATTTTACTTTGACTTCTTTTTCTAGAAACATCTACAGTTTTGAATATTTCTTCATGTTTCATATTCATATAATTAATAGTATCATTCCTTATAAAATTCAAAACCCTTTTCTTATCACAGAAGACAACTATAGAATCTTGAAAATTATTTAAAAAGGCAAGACAAATTAAATTTTTATTTTCTGAATTAAAAGAAAAAGAGTTTCCTTGACCATTAGAAATTACCAAAGAATTTTCTTTGAAAAAGTCAAATTCATTTTTTTTCAATGGATTACAACCTACAATGAGTATAAAAAATACGTTAAATAATATTATTGCCTTTTTTAAAATCGACATAATTTTATTTTGTTTTAGGTTTTAACTCATCTACTTCATATAAAGACTTTTTCAACACATTCTCTTTAATAGTTTTTACTTGACCTGGTAAAATCTGATTAACATTACTCGGTGCTAATTTGCTTTCGATTGGTAAAATATCTGATGTATTCATAAAATTATCAATAATAGTCTTCTCAACTCTATTTGTGGAATCTGTCTGATCTAAAGTTGGATTATTTAATTTTTCAGTACCTGATAATTCCCATGGATGATTAAGCCCTGCTGAATGACCAAATATTTCATGTGTTCCAGTATCTGCAATATCAGTATCAGGAACAATAACTCCATCTACAGTTATTCCTATTGAAGTTTTAAAACGATTTACAATTCCTTTATTATCCCCAGCTATTAAATTGGTTGTAGTTGTGGTTGTAGTCGAGTTCCCTATTGTTTTTGTAGTAACTGTCTTTTTTGTAATTCTATCGTCAAATATTAAATATCCTATATTGCCGTCATTTTCAGTTGGAGGATTATAATCTAAGACTACAATAGTGTTTACGTTTTCAGTATAACTCTTACCTTCTTTAGTATATGTTAATGTAGTAGTGCCTTCTTTTTCTATTTTGGTTTTTATTACTTCTGCTTTTGCTCTCACAATTGCTGGATCTGTAACAATTGAAGATCTATTTTCTACTTTTACTTTTACAACTAACTCAGTAGTAACCAATATTGTCCCATCAGGCTTTGTTATTTCTGTTGTTTTACCAGCCCATTCTTTGCCATCTAAATCATTACCATCAATAGGTCTATTACTAGCAAACTGATAAGGTGTTAAATATGGATACATCGCTGTTAGAGGATCCACATTGAAGAACCTTCCAATTCTTGGATTGTACATCCTCATTCCGTAATCTTGGAAGTTTCCTTCTCCCATTACTTCATCATCCTTTTCTTTCCCATTAAACCCGTAACGATAATCAGCTGTTGAGCCATGGCGGTTGGGAACCAAACTACCAAAAGGATAGCGACATTTTGTGTAAGAACGTGATGTAAATGTATTAAAAAAAGCAACTCGCTGAAAAGTTGCTTTTGTTGTTTTATTATAGCTCAAAGTGAGGACACTTTGCGCAGCACGTTAGTTT
>NZ_JBKCVI010000177.1:0-3470 GCF_046317795.1 Flavobacterium sp.
TTGCAAACCCGTGAAACCATCAATAACGGGAGCTTCTTTGCCATTTAAACTTGTTTTGTAGGCTTTGATAGCAATGCTTAATCCGCCTAAGTCACCAATGTTTTCACCAAGCGTATATTCGCCATTTACTGCTAAATCAGGGAATGCTTTAAAGCCATTGTATTGTGCTATTAAGTCTTTTGTTTTGGATTTGAAAGCGGCTAAATCGGCTGGTGTCCACCAGTTTTTTAAAACGCCATCGCCATCAAAAGCACTTCCTTGATCATCAAATCCGTGTCCTATTTCGTGACCAATAATGGCTCCGATACCGCCATAATTTACAGCATCATCAGCATTCAAATCAAAGAATGGTGGTTGTAGGATAGCCGCTGGAAAAACAATCTCGTTTAGCGATGGATTGTAATAGGCATTCACGGTTTGTGGTGTCATGCCCCATTCGGTTCTATCCACAGGTTTTTTTAGTTTTTCTAGGTTGCGGTTGTATTCATATTCGGCAGCTCTAACACTGTTGCCATACAAATCGTTTTTAGCAATTGTAAGTTTTGAGTAATCTTTCCACGTATCAGGATAACCAATTTTGATCATGAATTTATCAACTTTTTTGAGTGCTTCTTTTTTGGTATCAGCACTCATCCAATCTAGTTTTTTGATGCTTTCGGCATAAGCATTCAATAAGTTTTTTACCATAACTGTCATGCGTTCTTTGGCTTCGGGAGAAAAGTGTTTTTTCACATATACTTTACCTACTACTTCACCCAGACCGCCATTTACAGTGCTTACAGCTCTTTTCCAATCTTCTTCTTGTTTCTCGGTTCCGTATAGAGTTTTGCTATAGAATTCAAAATTTTGATTGTCTAATGCAGTAGTCAATCTAGACGCAGCATTATTTAAAACGCCCCATTTCAGATACGTTTTCCATGTATCAATAGGAGTGTTTTTAATGATATTATTTAAACTTTTGGTATAAACTACTTGCGTAATCACAACATTTTTTTGGTCTTCATAACTAGCGCTTTTTAGCATAGCAGTCCAATCAAAGTCGGGCATCAAAGTTTTTAAATCAGCTACAGCATATTTGTTGTAAAGTTTGACAATATCTCGTGTGTCTTCTTTCTTCATTTGGTTGGTTGCCAAAGTGGTTTCAAGCGCCATAATTTTAGCAGCACTTTCGGCCCCTTTTTCCATTCCAGACAAAGTGAAGATTGCTTCGATATGGGCAACATATTTTTTACGGATGTCAGCCATTTTAGCATCGGTAGCCAAATAGTATTCTCTTTCAGGTAATCCAAGACCGCTTTGCCATGATAGTAGGCAATATTTTTTTGGGTCTTTCAAGTCAGGATATACCATAAAAGAAAATGGAGCAGAGATTCCCAATCGGTTTGCTTTTCCAAAATATGCTGCCAAATCACTATAGTTTGCAATAGCGTCAATGGCTTTTAGTTCGGGCTGAATAGGTTCAACACCTTTCGCATCACGACCTTTTCTATCCATGAAAGAAGCATAGTAATCGCCAATTTTTTGTTCATCCGAACCCTGAGCATTAGTTCCTTTTGCGGCTTCTTCGATAATCGCTTTGACATCTTTTTGGGATTGGTCATACAACAAGTCAAATACGCCATAGGAAGCTTTATCAGCAGGAATTTTGGCGGTTTTCAACCAAGTTCCGTTTACGTAGGCGGAAAAATTATCGCCTGGTTTTACCAAGGTATCCATATTTTTTTTATTGATACCTGAGGTGAGTTCTTTTTGACTGCAAGCGGATAGCAGTACTACTGCAGTTGCTAGTAGGATTTTATTATTTTTCATTTCTTTTTTTTAATAAATTAATAAGCTAAAGTAATGAAATTTACTATAAGTTTTACAATTTACAATTGCAGTACTATTTCGATAAAATAATTACCTTTACTTTTCAATTGTAATTATGTCAAACCAATACGTCAAAATTCTCCACATCGATAGTAATCATCCCTTGTTATGGGAGCAATTGGAACAAGCTGGTTTTCAAAACGAAGCTGATTTTACTTCATCTAAAACAGAAATTGAAGTTAAAATTCAAGACTATCATGGCATTGTAATTCGTTCTCGATTCAAAATTGATAAAGCATTTATTGATAAAGCATCCAAATTAAAATTTATTGCTCGTGTTGGAGCTGGTTTGGAAAGCATTGATTGTGACTATGCTTTTTCCAAAAACATTCAACTTATTGCTGCACCCGAAGGCAACCGTAATGCCGTTGGCGAACATACTATAGGAATGCTTTTATCTTTAATGAATAAATTGAATCGAGCCGATAAATTAGTAAGAGAAGGCAAGTGGATTCGGGAAGGAAATCGGGGTTATGAGTTGGAAGGCAAAACGGTTGGGATTATTGGCTATGGTAATATGGGGAAATCTTTTGCTAAAAAACTCAAAGGTTTTGATGTTGATGTTTTGTGTTATGATATTCAAGATAATGTAGCCGATGAAAACGCCAAACAGGTTTCTTTAAAAGAATTACAAGCGAAAAGTGATGTGTTGAGTTTGCATATTCCTTGGACTCCAGAAACGGACAAGCTGCTTAACACAGAATTCATTAATAGATTTGCCAAACCGTTTTGGTTCATCAATACGTCTCGTGGTAAAAATGTGGTTACTGATGATTTGGTTGCCGCTTTAGAAACTGGAAAAATTTTGGGTGCCGGATTGGATGTGTTAGAATACGAAAAGCTGTCTTTTGAAAATCTTTTTATTGAAACTGAAAGACCTAAGGCATTTGACTATTTATTACAAGCAGAAAATGTATTATTGACGCCACATATCGCGGGCTGGACTTATGAAAGTCATGAGAAATTGGCGCAAGTTATAGTGGATAAAATTATCAAGTTATATAGGCAATAGCCAATTGAGGAAATAAAATTGAACTTTGGGAACCCATTGATAGTGCTTTCTCATAATTTTTTATATTTTAGTCGAATAATTAAACCCGAGGCATAGCCGACACGAAGCTTTAGCGAATTGGCGAAGCAATTGTTTGGAGCGCAGCGGAATAAAACATAACCAATAATAAAACAAACCTATTATGGACGCACAAAAAGTTGACATGTTTATGATGATGAATGCAAAGTATTTTGAAAGCCATCATTTAAACGCAGTTAGAGAGAAATTATTAACATTGGACGAATCTAAATGGGGATTAGTTCAAACCATGCAATTCAAAGAACCAACAACTTCATTAATTATTTCGATATTTGCTGGACAATTTGGAATTGACCGATTTATGATTGGCGATACCGGGATGGGCGTTGGAAAACTGTTAACCTGTGGTGGATTAGGTATTTGGATTATCATTGATTGGTTTCTAATCATGGGTGCTACTCGCGAAAAAAACATGGAAACATTCCAAAATACATTTTATTAATAAATGACCCGAAATAAGTTATATTCCTTGTTGCTTATAGCTTGTTTGGCTGGATTTATTTATCTTTTT
>NZ_JBKCVI010000178.1:0-4348 GCF_046317795.1 Flavobacterium sp.
GGATATTCCTTGTCCCGAAGCGTCGGGATGTTGCATGGTTAAAAATAAGAAAAATATGTTATTCGTACAAGCGTTTTTTTATATTTGTTTTTGGATTGTGGGAGTTTTTTTTCACAGTCTGACCTTATCGGCAATCCTATCGCAGAATCGAAAATCTAACACAATTTCTAAAAAGATAAAAAACTCACATATGCTTAATTATGACAACACTCACAAAACCTAGAATACAATCTATCGACCTTTTAAAAGGTTTGGTAATGGTAATAATGGCACTTGACCACGTAAGAGATTATTTCCATTATTCGGCTTTCTTTTTTGATGCGACTGATCCTGAGCAAACCACTTGGCCTATTTTTATTACCCGATTTATAACACATTTTTGTGCACCTGCTTTTAGTTTCCTCGCAGGAACTTCGGCTTTCATGATTGGCAAAAGAAAATCGCCAGCGGAATTGTCAAGTTTCTTATTTAAACGCGGACTTTGGTTGGTTTTTGTCGAAATAATCATTATCAATTTTGCATGGAAATTCGATTTAAACTTCACCCATATTGGTTTACAAACCATTTGGTCATTAGGAATTAGTATGATAGTTTTAGCAGGATTAATTCACTTTCCCAAAAAAATGATTTTGGTATTTAGTCTTCTGATTATTTTTGGTCATAACTTATTAGACAACATTCATTTTGACGGAAGCTATTTATGGGCGATACTACATGAGCGTCAAAAATTTGAATTTACAGAAGGACATACCGTTATTTTTGCCTATTCATTATTGCCTTGGATTGGTGTGATGTCGTTGGGATATTGTTTTGGTTCGCTTTATGACAGTTCGTTTGACGCTCAAAAAAGAAAGCAACTATTAAACGGTTTAGGAATTGCTAGTATAGCACTTTTCTTTATTCTCATTGCATTCAATACGTATGGCGATCCATTACAATGGACAAACTATGGCGATGTTTCCAAAACGTTAATGTCAATTTTAAATATCAGTAAATATCCACCATCGTTATTATATTTATTAGTAACATTAGGCGGAACGTTACTCTTTTTAGCCAATGCCGAAAAACTAAAAGGTAACTTCGTCAATTTCTTTTGTGTATTTGGACGAGTACCATTTTTCTATTACATTCTACACCTTTATTTGATACATTTAATGGCAGTTATTGCAGCAGAGTTTACAGGGTTTGGTTGGAAAATTATGGTATCGATGCCTACATTTATTACTAGAGTAGAAGCTTTGAAAGGATATGGTTTTAATTTGATTACAGTTTATGTTGTTTGGATTATAGTTATTCTTTTGTTGTATCCTTTGTGTAAAAAATTCGATAATTATAAACAATCCCATAAAGAAAAATGGTGGCTAAGTTATTTATAAATAAAGCATAAATTACTAATAGACAAAAGGGCAGCCGATAACAGCGGTTAAACGCTATTGCGAATTTTGTGATAACTTCACGCTCACGTTTCGCAAGAAATATTATCTTTAACGGAAAATAAACGTTTACGAAGTTCGCAACAGTCGTGTAGCCGCGGGAACGTTAGCCTCGAGCAGAATTTGATCGGGAGTATTGGGATGTTCGAACAATTTTTCCAGAATCGTTTTTGGAATTTATTCAATAAATAAAGAGACAGAAATATCAAGATCAATAATTGTTTGTTAAAATCAATTAAAAGCCTTTGTAAGTTCTCACCGCAGCATTGATTTAACTCCAAGGGATATCTTTATTTGAATTGGCATGAAATTTGATACTTTTTTCTCCGTTAAAATTCATGTGTTTGCGCATCAATTTTTTCCACATTTAAATTAATAAAGGTGTATCCCGAAAAACCTCTAAAGAGTAGGCCCAAAAAATTTACAATGAGAAAAACGATTCTGATTTTATTCACATTATTCACTCTTCCTAGCTTTAGTCAGTGGGAGGCAGATTTAAAGAAAACGATTAGTTGGTACCAGATTACCCCTACCGGTAATTTAATTCTTGCCACCAACGATGGTATCGTAGGCATTAATGAAAGCAATGGCCAATTGCTTTATACCATTCCAAATGTTGTTTCGGTACTAGAGGAAGAATTTCAGGTAATACCAAATACACCATTCGGGATGATTAGCCGCATGGAGGGACGACTAGAATCGAAATTGATTTTCAAACTTACGGATGGCAAGGTGCTTTTTGATTCAAAAAAGGAGGGTATTAGTATCGGCAAGCAGTATTTACTTGGTAGCACAGGAGATTTTATATTCCAAGGGATTCGCGGGAAAGAGTCGGTATTTTTCCTTGTTGATATTGCAACTGGAACCATCCGCTGGGAGCAAAGTAATTTGTTTGGCAAGGGGATTTTTGCAGAGGTAATCGATGGTGCTCCTATTGAAAACGAAGAGGGGAATTTCATTATTCCTACTGTTGGCGGGATGAGTGGTGGCTCTATTTATTGTTTTTCACCGCAAGATGGAAAGCAACAATGGAAGGCTGAATTACCCAAGCTCAAGGGCGCGCAGTCAGCAACACTAACAGCAACAAAACTAGCTACTTCAATTCTGGAAAAAGACAAGTTTATATACATGCGCGGTCAGAGTGTGATGGCCTACAACATCAGTAATGGTCAGACAATCTGGGCTGAACCTGCAAAGCAACGAGGCCTGCCCGATCGGGTAATTTATGATCCATTCGGGTTGATTGTTGCAAGCGCCATAGATCCAAATAATACCATTTTTAAACCAACTATGGTCATGTATGATTACAAAACCGGGAAAGAAATATGGCCCGAGCGGGTTAAACTGAAAGGCACCGTTACAAATTATAGCTATTGCGACAAAGGCCTACTTATTAGCATGGACGCAGGAAATGGAAAGAGTTTGATCAATATTGTTGATATCGATAAAGGAGTATACCTTTTCGAAAATGCTTATAAAGTAAATGGCTTAGTACAAGAAATGCAACTACTTGGCTCAGCTGTCTATGTACGCACCAATTTAGAGGAAGATTTTGTGAGCATGGAAAACGGCAAATCGCTTTTAACAAAAAACATTTCATCAAAACCCGAACAGCCTATTATTAATGTGCGTACAGGTGATCTGTCATTTACGTTTAATCCGGCTGACGATATCTTGTATAAGACCGATTTAAACAAGCAATCGCAAATTGCATTGAGTGCGAGTAAAATTGATTTTGATCAAAAAGAAACACCTGAGCGAATCGGAATTCTTAATGATAAAGTTGTTTTATCATCATCACAAACCGTTGCTGCATATAGTTTTGAAGGGAAAGAACTATACAAAACACACATTCCTGCACCTGGAATTTCTGGTTGGAAAAAGGCAAAATATGCAACGTCAGCAGTATTGCTTACGATGGACGCTATGCGTTATGCCGAACTTGAAGCGCAGGCCAAAAAGGCTTCATCTGCGTCTAAAACGTACAAAGAACGGCAGTTTTGTGATGCCATCGGTCAGTTTGCAAACAATGGAGCCAATGTGCGTCTTTCTGCCGCCGCCAGCGATATGGAAAAAATGCGAACTCGTTTCAAAGCCACAGCATCGGGCAATACGGTACAGTTTGTTTTAGGTAAACTCGAAAGTAAGGATTACGGCTTATTTGGAATATCCAAAGAAACAGGAGCTAAAGTGAGCGAAATCAACTTTGGAAAGGATAACGACCCTAAATACCTTCTAGACGATATTTCCCGTATTGTATACTACCTTAACGATAAAGGCGTATTGAAATCAATAACGTATTAGTTATTATTTGTATATCCGATTTTTGGAATCAGTGGTAAAAAGCTTTTCATGAATTCATCATCAATCAAATAGCCCCAACTGGTGTTTGTCTGTGATGAGTGCTTTCTTAAATTTGAACAAAGAATGTAGTATTTGCAATGCGGTTTAATATATCAATAGTAATAATGAAGCTTCCTTTTTGATATCATTGTTTTCTCAGAAATACTATATTTGATAAAATGTTTTAAGACCCGCATTGCAAACGCTTTATTTGTCAAATAAAGGTAAGTAGGTACTCGTCATAGAGGAGCACCAGAATGGGCTTGAAGAAGTGCTACTAATTACCTCTAACATATTGCTGTAACAAAAGGTCTTCGACAAGCTCAGACTGACATTATCTTTCTAATTGCATTTATATAATGCTGTCACACTGACAATGGTTTATTGGATTAGCATTAAATTAGTTAACAGTTCCTCAATCTTTTTTCATTACCAATTAGTAACCCTAATGCCACACTGAGCTCCGCCTGTACTGACGAAGGAAGTATCGAAGTGCACTAACCCCAACTGGTGCTCGTCTGTGACGAGTACCTACTTAAATTAGAACAAAGAACGTAGCATTTGCAATGCGG
>NZ_JBKCVI010000179.1:0-6146 GCF_046317795.1 Flavobacterium sp.
GCAGAGGGTAGAGAGGAACAACCTGCAAAAGAAGCTGAAATGGTATACGTACCCGCTGGAGCTGAGACATTTGCCCCTGATATCACTACACCAGTTGAAGGTGAAGCAGTATAAGTATAAGAGGCATTGTAATTGGTAATGGTAAAACTTCCAATCATAGCGGCACAAGTTGGTTGCACCAAGGAACCTAGGGTAGGTTGACCGGAAGGTCCAATAACCGTAATCGTTGCTATTGTACTGTTTGCTGCACTACAACCACCACTTGTTAGCACGGCTCTGTAATAAGTAGTCGCTGTTAAATTAGTCGCTGTTAATGAAGTTGTTGTATTGGCAATACTAGTCACACCAGAAGCAAATGTACTAGAAGGTGAAGATTCCCAACGGGTGATAGCCCCTGTATGTCCGCTTAAGGTTAACGTGGTTGAATTGGTACCTCTACAAACCGTTGCGCTACCTGCAACAGTACCTCCAACCGATACTGGACTTACTATTACTGTTGCTACTGCACTGTTGACCGATGAACAAGCTCCACTGGTTACTACAGCTCTATAATACGTAGTTGTTGTTAACGTCGCTGTTAATGTAGTGGTGGTATTGGCGATTGGGGTTCCTGCTGTCGCAAAGTTATTTAGTGAGGATTCCCAGCGGGTGATAGCCCCTGTATGACCGCTTAATGTTAAAATGATTGTGGTGCCTGTACAAACCGAGCTACTTCCTGAAATGGTTCCTCCAACCGATGCTGGACTTACTGTTACTGTTGCTACTGCACTGTTTGCTGCACTACATGGACTGCTTGTTAGGACTGCTCTGTAAAAAGTAGTCGCTGTTAAGTTAGTCGCTATTAACGTAGTGCTGGTATTGGCAATTGGGGTTCCTGCTGTTGCAAAGTTATTAAGTGAGGATTCCCAACGGATTATAGCACCAGTATGACCGCTTAAGGTTAACGTGTTTGAATTGGTGCCCGTACAAACTGTGGCTCCTCCCGAAACGGTACCTCCGACTGATGCTGGACTTACTGTAACTGTTGCTATTGCACTGTTTGCTGCACTACATGGACTGCTTGTTAGTACCGCTCTGTAATAAGTAGTTGTTGTTAAATTAGTCGCTGTTAATGTAGTGGTGGTATTGGCAATTGGGGTTCCTGCTGTCGCAAAATTGTTAAGTGAAGACTCCCAACGGGTGATTGCACCTGTATGACCGCTTAAGGTTAACGTGGTCGAATTGGTACCTGTACAAACCGTTGCGCTTCCTGCAATGGTGCCTCCAACAGATGTTGGACTAACAGTTACTGTTGCTCTTGCACTGTATACTGAATTACACGTACCGTTTGTTAATAACGCTCTGTAAGAAGTGGTCGCTGTTAAGTTGGTCGCTGTTAATGTAGTGGTGGTATTGGCAATTGGGGTTCCTGCAGTTACAAAATTATCAAGTGAGGATTCCCAGTTGATAATAGCACCTGTGTAACCGCTTAATGTTAAGGTGGTTGAATTGGTGCCTGAACAAACCGTTGCATTTCCTGATATAGTTCCTCCAACTGATGCAATAACTGTTAGTGTTGCTGATGCACTGTTTACTGAACTACAGGGGCTGCTTGCTACTCTGGCTCTGTAATACGTGGTGGTTGTTAAGTTAGTCACTGTTAATGTTGTGGTGGTATTGGCAATTGGGGTTCCTGCTGTAGCAAAGTTATTAAACGAGGATTCCCAACGGATTACAGCACCTGTTTGACCGCTTAATGTTAATGTAGTTGTATTGTTGCCATTACAAACTGTTGCACTACCAGCAACGCTTCCTCCAACTGATGTTGGGCTTACTGTAATTATTGCTGTTGTACTGTAAACCGATGCACAACCTGCGTTGGTAATAACAGCTCTATAATAAGTAGTGGCTGTTATATTATTGACATTTAATGAAGATATTGTATTGGCAATAGGGGTTCCTGCTGTAGCAAAATTATCAAGTGAGGATTCCCATCTTGTAATAGCACCTGAATGACCACTTAATGTTAAAGTCGTTAAATTATTGCCTGAACAAACTGTATCACTGCCTGCAACGGTACCTCCAACAGGTATTGGACTTACGGTTACGGTTGCTATTGAACTGTTTGCTGCACTACATGGACTGCTTGTTAGTACCGCTCTGTAATATGTAGTCGCAGTCAAGTCAGTCACTGTTAATGTAGTAGTGGTATTGGCAATAGGTGTAACTCCAGAAGCAAATGTACTGGAAGTCGAAGATTCCCAACGGGTGATAGCTCCTGTATGTCCGCTTAAGGTTAAAGTGGTTGAATTGGTACCTGTACAAACTGTTGTGCTACCTGCAACGATGCCTCCAATTGATAATGGACTTACTGTTACTGTTGCTACTGCACTGCTCGTTGCACTACAAGCACCACTGGTTAGTACCGCTCTATAAAAAGTAGTCACTGTTAAGTTAGTCGCTACCAATGTAGTGGTGGTATTGGCAATGTTCGTTCCTGCTGTCGCAAAGTTATTAAGTGATGATTCCCAACGCGTTACAGTACCAGTATGACCGCTTAAGGTTAAAGTAGTACTATTTGTTCCTGAACAAACTGTGGCGCTTCCCGCAATCGTTCCTCCAACTGATTCTGGACTAACTGTTACTGTTGCTATGGCACTGTTTACTGGACCACAGGGGCTGTTTGTTATTACTGCTCTATAATAAGTAGTTGCTGTTAAATCAGTCGCTGTTAAAGTAGTAGTGGTATTGGCAATACTAGTAACTGCAGAGGCAAATGTGCTTGAAGGCGAAGATTCCCAACGGGTAATAGCACCTGTAAAACCACTTAAGGTTAAAGTAGTTGAATTGGTACCTGTACAAACGGTGGCACTTCCTGCAACTGTACCTCCAACAGATATTGGACCAACGGTTACTGTTGCTATTGCACTGTTAGCAGAACTACATGGACCACTGGTTAGCACGGCTCTGTAATAAGTAGTTACTGTTAAGTTTGTCGCTGTTAATGTAGTGGTGGTATTGGCAATTGGGGTTCCTGCTGTCGCAAAATTGTTAAGTGAAGACTCCCAACGGGTGATAGCGCCTGTATGACCGCTTAAAGTTAACGTGGTTGAATTAGTGCCTGTACAAACTGTGGTACTTCCTGCAACAGTACCTCCAACTGATGCTGGACTTACGGTTACGGTTGCTATTGCACTGTTTGCTGGACTACAGGTACTGTTTGTTACTACCGCTCTGTAATAAGTAGTCACTGTTAAGTCGGTTGCTGTTAATGTAGTAGTGGTGTTGGCAATGCTAGTAACTGAAGAAGCAAATGTACTTGAAGGCGAAGATTCCCAACGGGTGATATCACCTGTATGACCACTTAGTGTCAATATTGTTGAATTAGTACCGGTACAAACCGTTGTGCTTCCCGCAACTGTTCCTCCAACGGAGGAAATAACTGTTACTGTTGCTGAGTCACTTGCTGCAGTACATGAGCCGCTTGTTAGTACCGCTCTGTAATTAGTAGTGGCTGTTAAGTTTGTCGCTGTTAAAGTAGTAGTGGTATTGGCAATTGGGGTTCCTGCTGTTGCAAAATTATTAATTGAGGACTCCCAACGAACAATGGTGCCTGTATGACCACTTAATGTTAATGTGGTTGAATTGGTGCCCGAACAAACCGTTGCGCTTCCTGCTACGGTTCCTCCGAGTGATGTTGTACTTACTGTTATAGTTGCTATTGAACTATTTATTGAGTTACATGTACTGTTTCCTATTACCGCTCTATAACTAGTAGTCACTGTTAAGTTAGACACTGTTAATGTAGTAGTGGTATTGGCAATTGGGGTTCCTGCTGTAGCAAAATTATCAATTGAGGATTCCCAGCGGCTGATTGCACCTGCAGTATGACCACTTAATGTTAAAGTCGTTAAATTGGACCCCGTACAAACTATTGCGCTTCCTGCAACGGTACCTCCAACCAATGCTGGAGTTACAGTTATTCTTCCGGTGGCATTTAACGAACCACAACTTACTGTTAATGGTATGCTGTAGTTGAATGTCCCAGCCACGGTAGGGGTTCCACTTATAGTGATGGTATTACTTGCCCAGGTAGCACTCATCCCTGCGGGCAATCCATTGGCGCCAGATACTCCCGAATTGGAGATGCCTGTTGCGCCAGTTGTCGCATGTGTTATTGGGGTTGCAGGGGTACCGATACACAATGTTGGCGTGCTTGATGGGGTTCCTGAACTATTAATTGCAACAAATGCAAATCCATCGGCATTGCCACCATAAAAAACAAAATCGGCAACAATAGGTGTACAACCTGATTGCGTCAACAATGTAGTACTAAATCCATCGGCATTGCCGCCATAAAATGCAAAATTGGCAACAACAGGGGTACAACCAGATTGCGTCAACGAGCCAGTGTCGTTTCCATCGGAATTACCACCATAAAACACAAAATCAGCTACTATAGGTGTACATCCAACTTGCGTCAACGAGCCAGTGTCGTTACCGTCGGAATTACCACCATAAAAGACAAAATTAGCCACTATAGGTGTACATCCGGATTGCGTCAACGATGAAACACTGCTTCCGTCGTTATTGCCACCATAAAAAATAAAATCCGTAGCTAATTGCCCACAATTGATTTGCTCCAGGTATCCATTACTAGATCCATCGGCAACGCCACCATAAAAAGCAAAATTAGCAACTATAGGCACACAACCGCCTTGCGTTACGATTGCATTACTACTTCCGTCGTCATTACCACCATAAAAAACAAAATTTGAAACTATTGGCGGACAACTGGATTGCATCAACAATGCAGTACTATATCCATCGGCATCTCCACCAGTAAACTGGGCAAATGATTTTAGAGATGCAGTCAATAGCATCAAAAGTAATATGGTATATTTTAACATTTTGTTGTAGTATTGATAACCTATTAGCTTATATTTTTCTTTTCTTATCGAACGCCTCTACCACCAACGCCTGGGTTATTCCTATTTTGATTAACATTATTATTCATACCTATACAGTCGCTAATTCTTTGGGCTGCAGGACCGTCTGCATAACTGCCACCTCTCAAAACGCCACCACCTTGACCTCCACCTGATGCTGGCCAGCCGGGCGTATTGGCTGCGCCTGAAGTAGCTAATGTGCCATCGCCACAATCAGATGTAAAGCCAGAATAATTAAAAAATTGTCCTCCTACACATTGTTCCCATACATTGCCCGACATTTCCATAGCACCAAACCAAGCACCACCGGCTTGTGCTTTATTGGTAGCGGCACCAGCGGCAAAACCACATCGCAATGGTCCGGCATTTGCTCCTCCGTTAAAGTTGCAAAGTCCGTTACCAGCCGCTGTTGCGGTTTCACTTGCTTGTCCGGCATTGTTAATTGAATTTGCTGTTGCTTGGGTTATACTAACCGCATTCCAAGCATATTCTCCTGGTATAGAAGATGGTGATGCACCCCTGCAAATTTTTTCGTATTCAAATTCTGTCATAGGTCGTAAAGCTGCCCAATCTAAATAAGCCATTAAATCCGACCACGACATCCAACCACAGGCAATATTTTGACCATCGGCCGCTTCATTAAAAACACCATTATTGTTTAAATCACATCCATACACTGCGGGTGTAGTAGCGGCAACGCCACTGGTTCTAACTTTGATACCGTTTCTTACTGGTGTTGCTGCGTTTGCATTGGCATAGGTACCAGCAGCAGAGGCAGGACTAACATTAGTTCTTGTAATCTGTTGCGTATAGGTAAGCGAGTTTAAAAAAGCCACATATTGCTCTTGACTGATTTCATATTTCATGCTGTAAAAACTATTCCACCCTAACGGATAGGTAGATGGCAAAGGAGCTGTACTACCATGAGTAGCATTATTTTTATAGTTAAGAGTAGCTCCTATACCTGCTGTTTGTATGGCATTGGTAATTAACACATTTTTAAAGCCCCAACCATTAGAACCACTTCCTTGCCCAAAACCATTACTATTGTCGCCAATAAGAAAATCGCCTTGTGGCACATAAACCATCTCAATTCCCGCTACTTGAAAATTATCACTTAGGTTAGCTGCAGTTTGCAGGGCTATTAAAACTGTTGCTGTTGGAATGTTTCCATTGCCAATTGCAGAACGTCTGATAAAAACACCCATGCCATCTGGC
>NZ_JBKCVI010000180.1:0-5126 GCF_046317795.1 Flavobacterium sp.
CAGGTGCCCTAGTAATCATTACCTTATCATAACCAACGTCTCCTTTTAAATAGAAAGCAAGGTTTTTTGCTTCTTCATGAAAAATAATATCCCCAAAAGGTCTTGCTTTGAAAGGTAAATTCAGAACGATAAACATCATTACTGATGAAATCAAAATAATGATTAAATCGATTCTCTTAACGGAAAAATTAATTTTGCTCATGTAAAAATTGGATTGAATTCTATAATTTGTCAAAAAATAATAAAAAATCCCAAGCTTTCACTCAGGATTTCAATGCTATATTAATTATTATGACAAGGCAACCTTAACTTGGTCTGCCGCTTCTTGAAACTGAACCGCAGATAATATTGGCATTCCAGAATTATCGATTAATTCTTTGGCAATCTCAGCATTAGTTCCTTGCAAACGAACGATGATTGGCACTTTAATAGCATCGCCCATGTTTTTATAGGCGTCTACAACACCTTGAGCGACTCTATCGCAACGAACAATTCCACCAAAAATATTAATTAAAATGGCTTTTACATTAGGGTCTTTTAAAATAATTCTAAACGCCAATTCCACACGTTTTGCATCTGCAGTGCCACCTACGTCAAGGAAATTGGCTGGTTCAAAACCTGCATATTTAATCAAATCCATCGTTGCCATGGCCAATCCTGCACCGTTGACCATGCAACCTACAGTTCCGTCAAGATCAACATAGTTCAATCCCGCTTCTTTAGCTTCTACTTCTATAGGGTTTTCTTCTCTAACGTCACGCATTTCAGCATATTTCGGCTGACGGTACAATGAGTTATCATCAATATTTACTTTGGCATCCACTGCCATAATTTTGTTATCGGATGTTTTTAAAACAGGATTAATTTCAAACATGGAAGCATCAGAACCAATATATGCCGCATACAAAGCTTCAATAAATTTCACCATTTCTTTAAAAGCATTTCCCGAAAGGCCTAAATTAAAGGCAACTCTTCTTGCTTGAAAACCCTGTAATCCCACTTGTGGATCTATTTCTTCGGTAAAAATCAAATGTGGTGTGTGTTCTGCTACTTCTTCAATATCCATTCCACCTTCAGTAGAATACATAATCATATTTCTAGCAGTGGCTCTGTTTAGCAAAACAGAAACGTAAAATTCAGATGTTTCACTTTCTCCAGGATAATAAACATCTTCGGCAATCAAAACTTTGTGAACCGTTTTTCCTTCTGGAGGAGTTTGCGGCGTAATCAATTGCATTCCAATAATTTGTTCTGAAATTTCAGTTACTTGCTCTAAATTTTTAGCCAACTTAACGCCACCACCTTTTCCTCTTCCACCTGCGTGAATTTGAGCTTTAATAACATACCAGCTTGTGCCAGTTTCTGTAGTTAATTGTTTTGCAGCAGCCACAGCTTCTACAGGATTATTAGCAACAATGCCGCGTTGTACGCGTACACCATATTTTGCTAAAATTTCTTTCCCTTGGTATTCGTGTATATTCATAATGAAATTTTTGACTTTTAAACCTATTCAATAGGTTGTCAAAAGTAACACATTTGATTGAAACTGTAAAGTAAAAAATTATCAATTTCACTGAAATGAAAATCGAGTTGTTTTTACTTATGCTATCAACTACCTTTGCTACAATTTAAAATAAATTATTTATCCTCATGCAACCTAAAGAATTACTGGCACTTGCCGAAGAATTTGGCAATCCATTATACGTTTATGACGCTGCCATAATCGAGCAACAATACCACCGTTTGACTAATGCGTTTTCCAAGGTGGAGAAATTGCGCATTAATTATGCCATGAAAGCATTGTCAAATGTTACTATCTTGAAGCTATTGAAAAATTTAGGTTCTGGTCTTGATACCGTTTCATTTCAAGAAGTGCAACTGGGTTTACACGCTGGTTTTACACCCGATAAAATAATTTTTACGCCCAATGGTGTTTCTTTTGAAGAGATTGAAGAAGTAGCCAAACTGGGTGTTCAAATTAATATTGACAACCTTTCGGTATTGGAACATTTTGGTACCAAATACCCAAAAGTACCTGTTTGCATTCGCATCAATCCTCATGTGATGGCGGGTGGAAATCAAAATATTTCGGTGGGACATATCGATAGTAAATTTGGTATTTCTATTTACCAAATTCCGCATATTATCCGTATTGTGGAAAATACCAAAATGCACATCAACGGAATTCACATGCACACCGGTTCGGATATACTGGACATTGAAGTGTTCTTGTATGCTGCCGAAATTTTATTTGATGCTGCTAAAAACTTTAAGGAATTGGATTTCCTTGACTTTGGTTCCGGATTTAAAGTACCTTATAAAAAAGGAGATATCGAAACCAATATTGAAGAATTGGGTAAAAAACTAACCAGACGTTTCTTGGCTTTTGAGAAAGAATATGGTCGTGAATTGACTTTGGCTTTTGAACCGGGGAAATTCTTGGTGAGCGAAGCGGGATATTTCCTAGCCAAAGTAAACGTGATCAAACAAACCACTTCTACTGTTTTTGCAGGCATTGATAGTGGTTTCAACCACCTGATACGTCCAATGTTGTATGGTTCGCAACACTCCATTGAAAATATTTCCAATCCCAAAGGAAAAGAACGTTTCTACACTGTAGTTGGGTATATTTGTGAAACCGACACCTTTGCCAATAACCGTAAAATTGCCGAAATTCACGAAGGTGACACCTTGTGTTTCCGCAATGCTGGCGCTTATTGTTTCACGATGGCGTCCAACTACAACTCGCGTTATAAACCCGCCGAAGTGCTTTGGAAAGACGGCAAAGGACATTTGATTAGGGAACGCGAAACGATGGAAGACATCCTGAAAAATCAGCTATTGTTGGAACTATAAGAAACCTCATTGCAAGGATTTGTTGGCAATACCTATAAAGACGACTAAGAATTATTTCAAGTAGAATAAGAATTATTCCAAGTCGACTACAAATTATTCCAAGTGCAGTATGTTGGTATATTAGTTAGGTAGGAAAATGATTAGTATGGAATATTTTTATATTTTAGTGGTGGAGAAAATAAAGCGAAGAAAACATGCTGCTATACACTCAAATTGAAATAGTTGTGCGTCAGTTTAGAGCGACAGAAAATCGACAGAAAAATGAAAATAGAATTTAATCCAATAACGGTCAAACTAAAAAACTCTAAAGAAGTTACAATTAGAAGTGCAGAAACATATGACGCTGAAAAACTTTTAAAAACAATAAAAGAGTATTTAAATGACAGCGATTATATCCCAAAAATTTCTGAAGAAATTAAAATTACAATTCAACAAGAAGAAGATTGGATAAATTCTTTTATTCAAAAAGAGAATTCAATATTGTTAATTGCTGAATTTGAAGGTGAAATAATTGGAAATCTAGATGTCACAGGTAATTCTAGAATAATAATGCAACATACAGCAGTTATTGGAATGGGAATGTTATCTGAATGGAGAAATTCAGGTTTAGGAACAGAACTTATGAAATATTCTATTGAATGGGCTAAAGAAAATCCAATTTTGGAATTACTTTGGCTTCAAGTATATACTGAGAATATATTAGGATTAAATCTATACAAAAAAATGGAATTTATAGAAAATGGAATAATTAAAAATTACTTTAAGCAAAATGGAAAATATTATGATAATCTAACAATGAGCTTATCAGTAAAATAAAACCGAACGCACAACAGGCTTGGCAAGATTGCGAATTTAGTAGTAAATTCACGTTTATATTTCGCAAGAAATAGTATCTTTAACGGAAAATAAACGTTTACGAAGTTCGCAACAGTCGTGTAGCCCCCCGCTAGCGCGAGCATCTTGCTCGTGCCAGCAATGTTATAAAGAAAGAGCGTGACGATCTCACCAGCAGAGGAAATGGCAAAAAATGTACAACATTCACCTTTTTCTTTCACAATAATTTTTATCTTAGTGGAAAATATGCCGTTTTGAAGTTTGCAACTTCATGAAGCGGCGGATTGGCAGACATATCATTCGAAATTCCGAAAAATTAACGAATAATAAAACAATTAGAATTATGACACCAAAACAGTTAGTGAAATTGAGCAATATAATTGGAATTACAGCAATTATACTATTAGTTTATTGGGTTTTTACATTTATAACGATTGAAGTTTTTGGTTTGAAAGTTTTTAGAGAAAATATGACCGAAACTTTCTATTTAAGCGTATTGGGAATTCTTGCTTTAATGGCTGGCTCGTTAATAATAAATGTAATGTTTAACCTCACAAGAATTGCAGAAAACAAAAACAAAGTGGACGAAAATACAAAACCAAATAAAAGAATATATTTAATTCTTTTGGCTATTTTTCCATTAATCGGCTTAATCTTATTTGGTGGCGATTATTTAACTTCAAGCAAAAAAGAAAAAATGCTAATTAAATCAGCAAAATCAATTTTAGAAAAGAACGAAATTAATAGTGTGAAATTAGTAAACTATGAATTCACGGAGAAATATATAAATCAAACCAGTAATATTCTAGAAATATACTCTCAAACTGATAAAAATTTACCAAGCGTAAATTTATTAGTTAAAGACAGTATAAACGGTTCGCCTGTGTATCTTGGATTTAACCAGAGCAATTATGAAAAAGTAAAAGACACGATAATGCCAAACAAAAGAGAATATCTCTATCAAACAACTCAAGTTGAAAGAGAATATTTAGATAAAATTTTTAGTGGAAAAAGCAATGAATTAAGATATAGTAATCACGATGGAGAATATGAATTATTTTATCCTTGTAGAAAAGGTAAAAAAATAATTGTTTTGTATTTCTCTGAAAGACAACGATACGGAAAATTAGGAAGTTAAAAAAGGTAGAATCTGCTTACGGCTAGTTTTTCGTTGTGTGCGTAGCACCGCTGACGCGCGAATCCTTTCGCTTGGTAAATGTTATAAAGTAGGAACTTGACCCTTGCAACAGTATAGGAAATGGCGAAAAATGTGCAACATTCACCTTTTACTTTCGCAATAATTTTTATCTTAGTGGAAAATAAACAGTTCCGAAGTTTACCACTTCATGAAGCAGCGAAACGATACCCCCCGCTAGCGCGAGCATCTTGCTCGTGCCCGCAATGTTATAAAGAAAAAGCGTGACGATCTCACCAGC
>NZ_JBKCVI010000181.1:0-26076 GCF_046317795.1 Flavobacterium sp.
ACCTTACCCATCAATTCAATTATGAAAACAAATTTTTTGAATACAATCAAAAAACAGTTCCATCATCTGTTGGAGAGTCAGAGATTTATCGTTTTGGAGATTCTTTTGTAAACAGCAATATCAATGACCAAACTCGCTATAACAGAATGTACAACAAAATAGGTGCACTATATGAAAATTCCTTGCTTGGTAAATTTCAATTCTTTGCAGAAGATTTCAGATATAATTACTATTACAACAGAATATTAATCTTTGAAGATGGAGTTATTCCAAATTCTATCAATGATGCTATTAATACCGTAGGTGGACAATATGAATACAGAAAAAACAAATGGAATGGCACTTTTGTATACTCCAATTCTATTTCCAATCAGCCCATGTCTAATTTTGATGCTAAATTAGAATACCAACTTGACGAAAAAAACGAATTTGTTTTTCAATACCAACTCATTAGCAAAATTCCAGACCATATTTATAATTTGAATCAAAGTAGTTATTTTAGCTATAATTGGTCTAACGATTTTAAGAACGAGAAAATAAATAATATAGAAGCCACTGCCAAAACACAATGGATAGATGTTAGTTTGCAATTAAGCACATTTGATGATCATTTGTATTTTAGCCAAGATACTTCTCCTGTTAGAACCCAATTGATTTCCCCAAAACAATATTCTAAAACCATAAATTATATTTCCATTAAAGCTAGCAAAGAGTTCAAATGGTGGAAATTAGCTTTGGACAACACGCTACTTTACCAACAAGCAGATCAAGAAGATGCCATATTGAATGTACCGCAATTTGTTACCCGTAACACCTTGTATTTCACAGATTATTTCTTCAAAAAAGCACTTTATTTACAAACTGGTTTCACCTTCAATTATTTTTCAAAATATTATGCCAATGATTATAACCCAGTAATTACAGAATTTTTTGTGCAAAATGATAGAGAAATTGGTGCTTTCCCAATGCTCGATTTTTTTGTAAATGCGCGAATTCGACAAACCAGAATATTCTTTAAATTAGAACATTTGAACTCAGGGTTTACAGGCAACAGATACTATAACGCCCCCAATTATCCCTACCGAGATTTCATGATTCGGTTTGGATTGGTTTGGAACTTTTTTCAGTAAAAATTAAATACTATTGACATTGCGAATTAAAGTTTGCATACCGTTCCGTCACTTTATGAAGTGGCGAACTTCGTAACTGCATACTTCCGGCTAAGATAAAAATTCTTGTGAAAGAAAAATTTGAATTTTGTACATTTTTCGCCATTTATTGAAACTTATTTTATAAGAATATTATTTCAAAGTTTCTACTTTCGGTAACGCTACTTTTTCTAACATTTTATTTGCTAATTCAAGTTTATCTGGGAATAATACTTTTCCTTTAAATTCTTCCAGCTTTTTATTTATTTTGACAACTGGTATTTTAGCTTTGTTTAAATCTTCAACTTTCATAATTTTAACTTTTTCGAGTTATTAAAAAACCTAAATAATCTTCTCCAACAATAAAAGGCTCAAATGTTTCGTCATTTCTTAATCCATATACATAAAAATCACTTTTCAATTCTTCTAAATTATTTGTAATGCCCATTCTATATAGTCTTGTTCTTGATTCACTTCTTCCTGTAGCAAAAATATATGCTTCTGGATATTTTCCTGTAAACGCATACACTGTAGAAACTACCGTTGCTAAAACTTTTGTAGCGTCTCCATTATTAGTTATTATACCATCATTTATTTCTCTCGTTTATAAGTCTAAATCTCCAAATGCTAAATTATAATAGCCCTTTATGTTCATTTCTGTGTATTGCACTAATTTGATTATTTTACCTTTCGGACCAATACTTTCAAATTCAAAAATATTTAATTCAGCTTCTGTTGAATATTCGTATCTTGGATATTTCATTATTAAAAACTTCTAAAACAAAATTAATGAATTTTATAAGCAGAAATCTCTTTTGTGCCGTTTTTTTACTTTCTGCCAACTCACTGCCACTGGCAGTTCTCCTCTTAATATCAAAGGTTTGGATTTTTTTTCAATAAATACAGAAGAAACAAAAGTGAAGTAACCAATTTGTCACCCTGAGCGTCTACCTGTCGGCAGACAGGCTCCCGAAGTTTCGGAATTGACAAAGTTTATTTTCACTCTCACCTGCCTGACGGCAGACAGGTCAGGGTTAGTGAATAATCCATTTGATTTTTTGGAAACCGTAGAAATAGACATTACATTTGCCTAAAATAAAAGATAAGTCTATAATCTATATTCTATTCTCTATTTTCTCAAAATTTATTTTCTCAATGAAATACGCAAAAAATATATTAGAAACCATCGGCAATACGCCACTAGTAAAACTCAACAAAGTTATTGAGGGAATTGATGCTTTAATTTTGGCCAAAGTGGAAACCTTCAATCCCGGAAATTCTACCAAAGACCGAATGGCTCTTAAAATGGTAGAAGATGCCGAAGCCGATGGTAGACTAAAACCTGGCGGAACCATAATTGAAGGAACCTCTGGAAATACGGGAATGGGATTGGCTCTTGCAGCTATTGTGAAAGGATACAAATGTATTTTTGTGATTACCGACAAACAATCCAAAGAAAAAATGGACATTCTACGTGCTGTTGGCGCCAAAGTAATTGTGTGTCCTACGGATGTTGAACCAACTGATCCGCGTTCCTATTATTCAGTTTCCAAAAGATTAGGAACCGAAATTCCAAATTCTTGGTACGTCAATCAATACGATAATCCATCTAATGCCATTGCACACTACCAGCAAACAGGACCCGAAATTTGGGAACAAACCGACGGAAAAGTGACTCATTTTGTAGTTGGAGTAGGAACGGGTGGCACTATTTCGGGTATCGGAAAATATTTGAAAGAAAAAAATCCAAACGTAAAAGTTTGGGGGATTGACACGTATGGTTCGGTTTTTAAAAAATACCACGAAACTGGAATTTTTGATGAGAACGAAATCTATTCCTATATCACCGAAGGAATTGGAGAAGATATTTTACCAAAAAATGTTGACTTTTCAGTAATTGATGGTTTTACCAAAGTAACCGATAAAGACGCCGCAGTTTACACTCGAAAAATTGCTCTCGAAGAAGGAATATTTGTGGGTAACTCCGCAGGTGCTTGTGTCAAAGGATTGCACCAACTGAAAGAACATTTCAAGAAAGAGGATGTTGTTGTAGTATTGTTTCACGATAGCGGAAGCCGTTATGTTGGTAAAATGTTCAACGACGATTGGATGCGTGAAAGAGGTTTTTTAGATGAAGAAATCACCAAAGCCGAAGATGTAATTAAAGACCACAAAGACAAACCATTGGTAGTGGTTCGCACAGAGGAATTAGTTTCCCATGCTATTGAACGATTGAAAAAATATAAAATTTCTCAAATTCCTGTGATTGACACAACTGGTTTTGTGGGAAGTTTGGACGAAACCGATTTGTTTCGCAGTTATGTTGAAGATAAAGACATAGCTGATAAACCCATCAAAGATATTATGGGTAAACCGTACCCAATTGTAAATGCCAATGCGCCAATTGAAGAAGTTTCTAAATTGATTAATAAAGACAATCAAGCCGTTTTAGTCGATTTAGGAAATGGGAAGCACCATATTATCACTAAACACGATATTATTGGTTCGATAAAATAATTATTCATAACTCCCTCTCCTTCGGAGAGGGTTGGGGTGAGGCTTATTCCCCAATCAAAATACCCGAAACATTCCAAGAACTGAAACTATTTCCTTCCGGTAATCCTTGCGGAATTTTTATTTGTAGGGTATGATTTCCAGCTTCTAAATCGCCCAAGTCAATAAATATTGGATTCGTTACCGTTCCTGGACACCAATTGGATCGACTGTAATCGGATGATGATAATCCGTTTGGAAAATTTCCCGATGCAGGATTAGATAATCGGTACGAGCCACAATCTTGTCGCCATGGCGTGAAACTAAACACTTCTTTTCGGTCAAGAAGAATTGTATTTTTTTTAGGCACAAACTCATCGCCATTTTCCCAACCGCCATGACCGGTAGTTATGTAACGCAGTTTGGCATTTCTCATTGGTTTGTCTAATATAAAAGTGACTTCCAAACCTTTGTCTGAACTAAACATCGTGCCATATTCTTGTCCTGCCATTTCCATAATGTTATTGGTGCAAAAAAGCGGTACAATTTGGGTAGGTTTGGATTTGGTTTCTTCTTCATTGTGAATGGTAATATTTGCCGAAACTTTATGTCCGCCTTTATCATAATTGCCAATATTTATGCCAACCCAAACCTCTTTTCCACTCAACATTGTTCTCAAATCTGAAACATCTTGTCGGTACAACACATTTTCAGCCCAAGTTTTATCTTTAAGTTGCAACGTGTTGTATTGTTTTACACCAAAAGGAGTGAAGAAACGCATCAATTCCACAATGGGATTATAGTTTTCTTTTGCCACTACACCCTGGTATTCTTTACCGTTTCCGTTGTTGTAAATCGGTAACGTTTTGACTCCATTTCGCATTCCATCCAAAAATGAAATCGGTTTATCCGTTGGGATGATAAAAAAAGAACCGGTTCGGTCATAAGCATCGCCATTGGATTGTTCGGTAACATCTACAAAAATCTGACTCCCGACTTTTATTTCAGGGATTTTTATTTTTCGAACAGCAATCGTTCCGTTGGCAAAACAAAGAATACTATCGCTGGACTTTGAAGCATCTGAGAAATTGATGATTTGTTCTTTAAAAACTGAAATTGTTGTAAAACGACTTTTCCAAAGCAAATCTTTATAGGTCAGCATATCTATTGATTTAGATAAATCCGGTTTTGTCGGAAACAGTTTTATTTCCTCAACTTTAGTGGCCTTAATGACAAAATTTCCATTCCGAACCATTTCTAAAACTAACCCCAGATTCTGCCCCAAAATAGTGGGCGCTCCTTTTACTTTTAATTCATCAGTATACCAGAGTTCTATAGTGTTGGAGTTAACAATAGTTTTAGCTTTTTTGCAATGATAGCCCAAAATCTTTTGGGTATCACTTAGATAGTCAAAAGTTTGCTTTCCGAGAGAAATACTGTCTTTTGAATGGATGGTTTTAGTCGTATTCAAATTAGCAACTTGATTAAAGGAATTTGTTTTTCTATCTATAATAGTAGTCTCATTTGGAAAATCGGCTTTTCCGTTAAAAATATTTTTCGAACCTATTTGAGTTACGTCAGCACTGGTAAAAACTACAATAGGATCTTGATTTTCTATCAAACTTCCGTTTGAACTTTTCAGGTAGGTGATTTTATAGTTTTGGGAAAAAGTTGTTCCAAAAAAGAATAGGGTAAAAAATAAAATCAAATTTTTCATGAGAATAGTTTTGGTATAAAAGTAACTTTCTTACTTTAGTTTAAAATTAAGAAATTGTGAAAGAAGATTTTCTTCATTATGTTTGGCAATATAAGGAGTTTACCTTTTCCAACCTAACAACTGTTTCGGGTGATGCTTTAACTGTTGTAAACGCGGGTCAGTATTTACAATTGTCTGGTCCCGATTTTTTTAATGCACAACTAGTTATTGGTAAGCAAAAGTGGGCAGGAAATGTAGAAATTCATGTTAAATCTTCCGATTGGTATCTGCACCACCACGAAAAAGATTCCGCTTATGACAGTGTTATTCTTCATGTAGTTTGGGAACATGATACGCCAATTTTCAGAAAAGACAATTCAGAAATTCCTGTTTTGGAACTAAAACATTTTGTAACTAATGATGTGCTGCACAATTATCAAGAATTAACCTCGGCGAAAACTTGGATTTATTGTGAAAATCAAATCAATACTGTCGATGCATTTGTTCTACAAAATTGGCAAGAACGATTGTTTTTTGAACGATTAGAGCGAAAATCAGTTCCCATTCAACAACTTTTGCAAGAAACCGAAAATGATTGGGAAGCGGTTTTGTTTTATATGCTAGCCAAAAATTTTGGTTTGAATACCAATGGCGAAACTTTTTTAAAGATGGCCAAATCCATTCCGTTTACCATAATTCGAAAAGAAAGGTTTGAAGTTGAAAATTTAGAAGCGTTGCTTTTTGGGCGCTCTGATTTGTTACCCTTGGAAGCCGAAGATGTATATGCAAAAAATTTGAAAAGCAGATTTGACTATATTTCTCAGAAATACCAATTGGCAAAAATAATCATCGAACCCGTCCAATTTTTCAAGCATCGTCCTGATAATTTCCCGACGATTCGTTTGGCACAATTAGCAATGTTGTATCATAAGCAACATCATTTATTTTCAGAACTCATAGAAGCCAAAAGGTTAGAACAATTTTATTCCCTTTTTACCGTTTCCGTTTCGGATTACTGGCAAACCCATTATCAATTTGATAAAGAGAGTCCGAAAAAGAAAAAACAATTTTCAAAATCGTTTATCGATTTGTTGCTTATCAATACCATTCTACCCATTCAGTTTGCTTATGCTAAAAGTCAGGGCAAGGAAATTTCGGAAGACTTATTGGAATTGCTCCGAACCATTTCTCCTGAAAAAAATGGTATTATTGAGAAGTTCTCCCATTTTGGAATACCATCCAAAAATGCTTTTGAAACTCAGTCATTATTGGCTTTAAAAAATGATTACTGCAATCAAAAGAAATGTTTGCAGTGTGCTATTGGAATTGAATTATTAAAAGCGTAATTTTATTTTTAAATAAATAACAAATGTCGCCCGTCATACAATTAAAATATTTCTTCGAAAAACATGGCTTTCATGTTTCCTCTCGAATGGCTGACCGGCTGGGAATGCGCGCTTCTGATGTTCGTTTGTTTTTTATTTACATCACTTTTGTAACCGCAGGATTAGGATTTGGCGTTTATTTAACCTTAGCTTTTTGGATTAAATTAAAAGATTTAATTCGGGGCAAAAGAACGTCAGTGTTTGATTTATAAATTTTAAATGGAAACATTTTCATGCTAAAATCTTTTTTACATTACTCAAAAAGCCAACAAATTGGAATTATTTTGCTCTTTCTGATTATACTAGTAGCGCAAAGTATTTATTTTTTTAAAGACTTTAATTCAGTTTATAAAGTTGACAAAGGACAAGCAGCATGGCTCGCAAATCAGCGTATTATTGATAGTGTTCAACTTCAACAAGCCAATTATAAACCAACCATTTATCCGTTTAATCCCAATTTCATTACGGATTTTAAAGGATATAAATTGGGAATGTCCGTTGAAGAGATTGACCGATTATTAGCTTTCAGAAAACAAAATAAGTTTGTTAACTCAGCTTCAGAATTTCAAGCGGTAACCAAGGTTTCGGATTCGTTATTAAAAGCAATTTCACCCTATTTTAAATTTCCCGATTGGGTGAAGAATAAAAAAAATAATTACCAACCTTTTGAAAACAAAAATTATTCTAAAGCTGAAAAAGTTATTGTTCTTGACATCAATGAAGCTACCAAAGAAGATTTGATGAAGGTTTATGGAATAGGAGATAAAATATCAGACAGGATTTTAACCGAGAAAGAAAAGTATGGCGGTTTTGTCAGTATGGAACAAATGCAATTCGTTTGGGGATTATCTCCAGAAGTAATTGAAAACCTGAACAAGTATTTTGAAGTAAAATCGGCTCCAAAAATTAAAAGGATTAACATTAACAATGCTTCGGTTAAGGAGTTATCTCAATTTCCTTTTTTCAAATATGCTTTAGCCAAAGATATTGTCATTTACAGAAGTATGAACGGCGATATCAAGACTGAAGATTTGTCAAAAATTAAAGGATTCCCTATTGATAAGATAAAGATAATTGCCTTATATTTGGAATTCTAAAAAAAGCTTAAAAAATCAGCATTATTTATATGAATTCAATATATTTTACAGAAGAACACGAATTGTTTAGAGAGAGTTTGCGTAATTTTTTGCAAATAGAAGTCGTGCCTCACATTGAAAAATGGGAAAAAACGGGAACCATTGAACGGTTTATTTGGAAAAAGTTTGGCGAAATGGGTTTTTTCGGAATAGCGTATCCCGAAGCTTATGGAGGAATGAACTTGGATTTGTTTTATACCGTAGTGTTTTTAGAAGAACTTCAAAAGATTAAATCTTCTGGGTTTGCTGCAGCCATGTGGGCACATGCCTATTTAGCCATGACACATCTGAATGCAGAAGGAGATGAACGCATCAAAAGAGATTATTTGGCGCCAAGTATAGCAGGCAATAAAATAGGTGCTTTATGTATTTCAGAACCTTTTGGTGGAAGTGATGTCGCAGGAATGCGAACCACAGCTGTGAAAAAAGGGAACAAATATGTCATAAACGGATCCAAAACCTTTATTACAAACGGTGTGTATGCTGATTATTATATAGTTGCAGCTAAAACAAGCCCAGATTTAGGAAATAAAGGAATAAGTATATTCTTAATGGATACAAATCTAAAAGGAATTAATGCTACAAAGTTGGATAAATTGGGTTGGAGAGCTTCTGATACCGCTGAAATTTCCTTTGATAATGTTGAAATTCCAGAAGAAAATCTTATGGGTGAAGCTGATAAAGGATTTCCATACATCATGCAACATTTTGCTTTAGAACGATTAATTATGGCTGTCAATGCTCACGCAAGAGCCGAGTATGCCATAGATTATACTATTGATTATATGTCGCAGCGTGAAGCTTTCGGAACTACCATTAATAAGTTTCAAGCCTTACGACATACCATGGTGGATCACGCTACCGAAGTAGAACATTGTAAGATATTCAATTATGCTGCAATTGCCCGATTGGACAAAGGCGAATATGTAGTAAAAGAAGCCACTATGGCGAAACTAAAATCAACCAAAGTAGCGGATGAAGCCATTTATAGCTGTTTGCAAATGCTGGGCGGTTACGGTTATATGGAAGAATATCCTTTGGCGCGTTTGTTACGAGATAGCCGTTTAGGACCAATAGGTGGAGGAACATCTGAAATTCTTAGAGAGATTTTGTCTAAAATGATTATTGACAAGCAAAGCTATCAGCCGGCGGTGAAATAAATTTATAAAATAAGCATACAGATTGTAAATATGGATTATGAATCTTTACTATTTGTTGAAAGAAAAATAATTATATATTTGTAAGAGATAAACTTTAACTTATCTCTTTTTAATTTCTACTTATCATGAAAACTTTGCTTCCATTGCTTTTATTGTTCTTGTTTATATCTTGTTCGTCAGATGATCGAAATGATATTGTTTCGACGAATATTGATTATTATGTATTGGAAAGTAAATTTTTTGAAGGTCAAAGCATGACTTCTTATGAGAAACGCCGTTATGACGTTATTGATGGCAAATGGTTTTCGACAACTTACCTGACGGGTTCGCACTCCACATTTCAGACGCATTTTTATTCCAACGGGTTGTTGGTTACGGAACATACCAATATGGATGCAGATTATATCTATAACGGACAACAGTTGATAGCGATGCGCTACAGCAACTATGGTGGTTCTCAACAATATCGGCGTTTTGTGCCTATATCAGCTACAACTTATTATGTTGAAGTCCTTACTGCAGCTTATGATGATCCGTCAACACAGATCACCGCGCGTTTTATTGTTGAATTGGACGCAGGTGATAATTTGGTTTCTATAAGTGAGGATGTAAATTTTGATGGTATTATGGATACTCCAAGGTATTTTACCTATCAAAATGGTGATTTGGTTACAGCAGAAACTGCTAATGGCACGAACTATACTTATTACTATACCGATATTATCGATAATCAAAATGATATCTATGAAAAGACTTATGGCAAGAAAACCGCGAATCTAATTTTTATTCAGCAATATCTTGATATTGGAAGCAGTGGTTTGTTATACTCAAAACATGTAAAGCAGTTTGATTTCGATCATAATCAATATACAGTATTGTCAAATCATTATTTTAAGAAAAAATATTCCGAATTTACCATTGGAAACAACCGCAGCCAGTTAACAACTACATTTTATTTTAAATAGTCAGCCTGCGTTAGCGATTGGAGCAAGTACCCTGCCTGCCGGCAGGGAGAAAAGAAAAAAGAGCCAAAAAGCAAGAAATTGTGATTTGGTTTTTTTTATTTGTAGTCTTGAAAGTCTATTTTCTATATTCTTTTTTCTTTTTTCTTTTTAAAATTCAAAAATAATAGTACTTTTGCGCCACTAAATGAGAGGAGGTGTCTATGTTATGTTAATTATACCAATCAAAGACGGAGAAAATATCGATAGAGCATTAAAGCGCTATAAAAGAAAATTTGACAAAACTGGAACTGTTCGTCAGTTGCGTGCACGTCAAGCTTTCATTAAACCTTCTGTTGTTAGAAGAGCTGAAATTCAAAAAGCTGCTTATATTCAAAACTTAAGAGACAATATCGAAGGATAGTTAAATTCCTTATAAGATATAACCGCTGTTATTTAAAGTTTCATAACTTTGATGTCAGCGGTTTTTTTTATGAAAGTCAATACAAGTAGTTGCGAGGAAACGAAGCAAAGCAATCCAATCTTAATTATTTGATGAATACAATTAACTCTTTTCAGGATTATTTATTGCTAGAGAAAAAGTATTCTCTTCATACTGTGACCGCTTATCTCAATGATATTGGTTTTTTTCAATCTTTTTTATCAAGTCAATACGATGACAATAATGTAATCAAAATAAACTATAATCAAATTCGTTCTTGGATAGTATCGCTTTCAGATGATGGGCTTTCTAATGCTTCCATCAATCGAAAAATAGCTTCCTTAAAATCGTTTTATAAATTTTTGCTAAAAACAAAGCAAATTGAAACGAGTCCACTTTTAAAACATAAAGCGTTGAAAGCGCCAAAAAAATTACAAATCCCTTTTTCAGAAAAAGAATTGGACTTGGTTTTAAATCAAATCAATTACACCGATGATTTTGATGGCATTCGTGATAAATTGATTGTTGATTTGTTTTACACTACAGGAATTCGAAGAACTGAATTGATTCATTTGAAAATCCAAAATATTGACTTATTTAACAATACTATAAAGGTGTTAGGCAAAAGAAATAAGGAAAGGATTATTCCAATACTGCCAATTGTAGCAGATCAAATAAAATTATATTTGATAGAAAGGTCTCAATTACAAAGCATTAAAGATTTGGACTATTTTTTTCTATTATTAAAAGGAGTAAAATTGAACGATTCATTTGTGTATCGAATAATAAATTACTACTTTAGTAATGTCTCAGAGAAGGTTAAAAAAAGTCCGCATATACTTAGGCATACTTTTGCGACCCATTTACTCAACAATGGGGCAGATATAAATTCAGTTAAAGAATTACTAGGACATTCTAGTTTGGCCTCTACACAAGTCTACACTCACAGTAGTTTAGCGGAACTTAAAAAAGTGTACGGAAATGCTCATCCCAGAAATACGAAGTGATTCGAAAATGTTTAATCCTTAAAAATTTGAATATGAAGGTAAATGTTCATGCAGTTAATTTTACTGCCGACAAAAAGCTAGTCAATTTCATTCAGGAACGGCTTGGAAAATTGGAAAAATACTATGACAAGTTGGTTTCGTCAGACGTTTTTTTGAAAGTTGAAAAGACTAGTGAAAAAGAAAATAAAATTGTAGAGATTAAAATTCATGTCCCTGGAGACGATTTTATGGTTAAGAAACAATGCAAAACATTTGAGGAAGGAGTGGAGTTATCCTCAGAATCTTTAGAGCGATTATTGCTAAAAAGAAAGGAAAAAATTAGAACACATATATAATTTAATTTTTTTTTAAAAAATGTTTTGATTAAACGATAAATATCATACATTTGCAGTCCGTTAGAAATAGCGGACTTTTTTTATTGCTAATGCCAGCGTAGCTCAGTTGGCTAGAGCAGCTGATTTGTAATCAGCAGGTCGTGGGTTCGAGTCCCTCCGCCGGCTCTAAATATAGGGTTTAACGATAAAAAAAGTTGGGGAGATACTCAAGCGGCCAACGAGGGCGGACTGTAAATCCGCTGACTACGTCTTCGCAGGTTCGAATCCTGCTCTCCCCACAAACTTTTAGATAAGAATTTATCCGAAAGTTTACTTTCGAGTAAATTCGGTCTAAAAGTTTGAGTACCGATTTATCGGTACAGGATAATGGAGAGAATCGGAGTAATCCTGCTCTCCCCACAAAATGAAGTTTAAAGTTTAAGGGTTTAAATAGTTTAATGTAAAATGAAACAACTTTAAACTTTTAAACAATTTTAAACAAAATTTCTCTGCCGACTTAGCTCAGGGGTAGAGTGCTTCCTTGGTAAGGAAGAGGTCACGGGTTCAATTCCCGTAGTTGGCTCAAAATTGTATAATTTGAACACTAAATATATATAAACTAAGATTAAAAATTAACTAAAATGGCAAAAGAAAATTTTAACCGTAACAAGCCCCACTTAAACATTGGAACAATTGGGCACGTTGACCACGGAAAAACAACTTTAACTGCAGCAATTACTAAAGTATTGTCTGACGCAGGTTACTGTCAAGCAAAATCATTTGATCAAATTGATAATGCTCCAGAAGAAAAAGAAAGAGGTATTACTATTAATACATCTCACGTTGAGTATGAAACTGCTAATCGTCACTACGCTCACGTTGACTGTCCAGGTCACGCGGATTACGTAAAGAACATGGTTACTGGTGCTGCTCAAATGGATGGTGCTATACTAGTAGTAGCTGCAACTGACGGACCAATGCCACAAACACGTGAGCACATCCTTTTAGGTCGCCAAGTTGGTATTCCAAGAATCGTTGTATTCATGAATAAAGTGGATATGGTTGATGATGCAGAATTATTAGAATTGGTTGAAATGGAAATTAGAGATTTATTATCATTCTACGATTATGATGGTGATAATAGTCCTGTTGTTCAAGGTTCAGCATTAGGAGGATTGAATAACGATCCCGCTTGGACACCAAAAATTCTTGAATTGATGGAAGCGGTTGATAGTTGGATTCAAGAGCCAGAAAGAGATGTTGCAAAACCATTCTTGATGCCAGTTGAAGATGTATTTACAATTACTGGTCGTGGAACTGTTGCTACAGGTCGTATCGAAACAGGTATCTGTAATACAGGAGATCCAGTTGAAATCATTGGGATGGGAGCTGAAAAATTAACTTCTACAGTAACGGGTATTGAAATGTTCCGTCAAATCCTTGATAGAGGTGAGGCAGGAGATAATGCAGGTATCTTGTTAAGAGGTGTTGCAAAAGAAGATATCAAAAGAGGAATGGTTATTTGTAAACCAGGTTCTGTAAAACCACACGCTAAATTTAAAGCTGAGGTGTATATCTTGAAAAAAGAAGAAGGTGGTCGTCATACCCCATTTCACAATAACTACCGTCCACAGTTTTACGTTCGTACAACTGACGTAACTGGAGTTATAACTTTACCTACAGGTGTTGAGATGGTTATGCCAGGAGACAACTTAACCATTGAAGTAGCTTTATTAAGTGCAATTGCATTAAATATTGGTCTACGTTTCGCTATCCGTGAAGGTGGTAGAACAGTTGGTGCAGGTCAGGTAACTGAAATTTTAGACTAATACCTACAAACAATATTACCAGTGTCGTTGTCTTTATGACGACACTGGTTTTTAATAAACGGGCGTAGTTCAAGGGTAGAATAGCGGTCTCCAAAACCGTTGATGGTGGTTCGAATCCTCCCGCCCGTGCAAAACAAACTATTTACAATGGCAAAAATTGTTAATTATATATCAGAGGCATTTGAAGAATTAAAGTCAAATGTAACTTGGCCAGATTGGGCTGAGGTTCAAAAGTACACTATTACAGTGGCTGTTTTTTCAATTATTTTCGCCTTAGCCACCTGGGGTGTTGATGAGCTTTTTGCTAAATCAATTGCAGGATTTTTTAATTGGTTGAAACCATAATTTCTTTGAAATGGCTGATAATAATGTAAAAAAATGGTATGTCGTTAGAGCTGTTAGTGGTCAAGAAAATAAGGTAAAAGCTTATATTGAAACCGAGATTAACAGACTTGGCTTAGCAGATTATATCTCTCAAGTGCTTGTTCCTACCGAAAAAGTAGTACAAGTAAGAGACGGTAAAAAGATAGCAAAGGATAAAGTGTATTTTCCTGGTTATGTGATGATTGAAGCTAATTTGACAGGAGAGATACCCCATATCATTAAATCAATTACTAGTGTTATTGGTTTTTTAGGAGAAGTAAAAGGTGGTGATCCAGTTCCTTTAAGGTTATCTGAAGTAAACAGAATGTTAGGGAAAGTTGATGAATTGGCTGTCAATACAGATACTCAAAATATACCTTACATTATAGGGGAAACAATAAAAGTTGTTGATGGTCCTTTTAATGGTTTCAATGGAACTATTGAGAAAATCAACGAAGAAAAGCGTAAACTAGAAGTAATGGTTAAAATTTTCGGAAGAAAAACACCATTAGAATTAGCTTTTATGCAAGTTGAAAAAGTATAATTTGTTACACTATTATAAACCGCAATAATCCGCTTCCACAGATTATTGTAAATTTTTAAAAACAATGGCTAAAGAGATTAGTAAAGTAGTTAAACTACAAGTAAAGGGAGGTGCTGCGAACCCGTCGCCACCGGTTGGACCTGCTCTGGGAGCTGCTGGTGTTAATATCATGGAGTTCTGTAAGCAATTTAATGCTAGAACCCAAGACCAACCTGGCAAAGTATTACCGGTACAAATTACCGTGTACAAAGACAAATCGTTTGATTTTGTTGTAAAAACTCCACCTGCTGCAATTCAATTATTGGATGCTGCTAAATTAAAATCTGGTTCAGGCGAGCCCAATAGAAAAAAAGTTGCTAAAGTAACTTGGGATCAAATTAAAGCTATCGCCGAAGACAAGATGGTCGATTTAAATGCTTTCACAATTGAGTCTGCTATGAGCATGATTGCTGGAACAGCTAGATCTATGGGTATAACTGTAACTGGGGATTCTCCTCTAAAATAAGGTAAGAAATGGCAAAATTGACAAAAAAACAAAAAGAGGCGGCTTCAAAAATTGAAAAAAATAAACTGTATTCTTTAAAAGACGCTTCGTCTTTATTGAAAGTTGTTGCTTCAGCAAAATTTGACGAGTCGGTAGATATTGCTGTTCGTTTAGGAGTAGATCCAAGAAAAGCAAATCAAATGGTAAGAGGTGTTGTGACCCTTCCTCATGGAACTGGGAAAGATACTAAAGTGTTAGCTTTAGTAACTCCAGATAAAGAAGCAGAAGCAAAAGCGGCTGGTGCTGACTATGTAGGATTGGACGATTACCTTCAAAAAATTAAAGATGGTTGGACTGATGTTGATGTGATCATCACTATGCCTGCGATCATGGGTAAATTAGGACCATTAGGTCGTGTATTAGGACCAAGAGGTTTAATGCCAAATCCTAAAACTGGAACAGTAACTATGGAGATAGGAAAAGCTGTTGCTGAAGTAAAAGCGGGTAAAATTGACTTTAAAGTTGATAAAACTGGAATCGTTCATGCAGGTATTGGAAGAATTTCTTTCGAGTCTGATAAGATCGTAGATAACGCTCATGAAATTATTCAAACATTACTTAAATTAAAACCAACTGCAGCCAAAGGTACTTATATCAAGTCAATTCACTTGTCAAGTACTATGAGCCCTGCTATTGCTTTAGATCCTAAAGCAGTATAATTGGTAGTTAAACAAATTTTATTATGACAAGAGAAGAAAAATCAATCGCGATAGAAGATTTAACTGCAAAGTTGGCTGAAAGTAATATAGTATATATTGCTGACACCTCTGGGTTAGATGCAGAAACAACTTCAAACTTAAGAAGAGCTTGTTACAAAGCAGGGATAAAGTTAGAAGTAGTAAAAAATACCTTGCTTGGAAAAGCAATGGAAGCTTCAAGTAATGATTATGGTGATTTATCAACTGTGTTAAAAGGAAATTCTTCCATTTTTATTGCAGACATTGCCAATTCACCTGCAAAAATCATTAAAGATTTCAGAAAAAAATCTGATAAACCAGCTTTCAAAGGAGCGTATATCAACGGTGAAATATATATCGGAGATAACCTTTTAGATAGCTTAGCATCATTGAAATCAAAAGAAGAAGTTATTGGAGAGATCATTGGATTACTTCAATCTCCTGCTAAACGTGTTATTGCAGCATTATTAAACAATGCAGAGCAAAAAGCCGTAACAGTAGAATAATTAAGAGCAGACTAAAAAAATAATAATTAAAGAACATTTTAAACGATAGAAAAAATGGCAGATTTGAAACAATTCGCAGAACAATTAGTTAACTTAACAGTTAAAGAAGTTAACGATTTAGCTACAATATTAAAAGATGAGTATGGTATCGAACCAGCTGCTGCAGCTGTAGTAGTTGCTGCTGGTGGTGGTGATGCTGGTGCTGCTGCTGAAGAGCAAACAGAATTTACAGTGGTATTGAAAGAAGCTGGCGCTTCTAAATTAGCTGTTGTAAAAGCAGTAAAAGAATTAACAGGTCTTGGCTTAAAAGAAGCTAAAGATTTAGTTGATGGAGCTCCATCAAACATCAAAGAAGGAGTTACTAAAGCAGAAGCTGAAGGTTTGAAAAAATCGTTAGAAGAAGCTGGAGCTGTTGTTGAGTTAAAATAACAAAACACCGGTTTTAGAACTAGGTTTAGGCCTTGAACAAAAGCGTTCAAGGACTAAACCATTTTTCGTATAATAAAATTATATACAGTTTTAGTATAAAATTTAGTTTAAAATACGAAAAAGTTTTTGACCAATACGAAGAAAAAAGTGGACTATTTTCCTGGTTTATTTTTAAAGATGTATTGGTTATAAAAAAAGGAAAGTATCAATTAAACAGTGTTTTTATACACAAAAATTACTTTTTTTAAATCAAAATTTTGTCCATTGATGATAACAAATCAGACTGAAAGATTGAATTTTGCCTCTACTAAAAACATACCTCAGTATCCAGATTTTCTAGATGTTCAGGTAAAATCTTTTAAAGATTTCTTCCAATTGGAAACGAAATCAGATGAAAGAGGCAACGAAGGGTTATACAACACCTTCATGGAAAACTTTCCAATTACCGATACAAGAAACAACTTTGTATTGGAGTTCATAGATTATTTTGTTGACCCACCACGTTATACTATTCAAGAGTGTATCGAAAGAGGTTTAACCTATAGTGTGCCTTTAAAAGCACGGCTAAAACTGTACTGTACCGATCCAGAACACGAAGATTTTGAAACGATTGTTCAGGATGTATATCTTGGAACAATACCCTACATGACACCAAGCGGTACTTTCGTAATCAATGGTGCAGAACGTGTAGTTGTTTCTCAATTGCACCGGTCACCTGGGGTTTTCTTTGGACAAAGTTTCCATGCTAATGGAACAAAGTTATACTCTGCCAGAGTAATTCCTTTTAAAGGTTCATGGATTGAATTTGCTACCGATATTAATAGTGTAATGTACGCTTATATCGATAGAAAGAAAAAATTACCGGTAACCACTCTTTTCCGTGCTATTGGCTTTGAAAGAGATAAGGATATCCTTGAGATTTTTGACCTTGCAGAGGAAATTAAAGTTTCTAAAACAGGACTTAAAAAATATGTTGGACGACGATTGGCTGCAAGAGTATTGAACACTTGGCATGAAGATTTCGTTGATGAAGATACTGGTGAGGTAGTTTCTATCGAACGTAACGAAATCATCCTTGATAGAGATACCATTATCGATAAAGATAATGTGGAAGAAATCATCGATTCTAACGTTAAGTCTATTTTGTTACACAAAGAAGATGCTAATCAAGGAGATTATGCCATCATTCATAATACGTTACAAAAAGATCCAACTAATTCTGAAAAAGAAGCCGTTGAGCACATCTACAGACAATTGCGTAATGCAGAACCGCCTGATGAAGAAACGGCTCGTGGTATTATAGATAAATTATTCTTCTCTGACCAACGTTATAACTTAGGTGAAGTTGGTCGTTACAGAATGAATAAAAAACTTGGTTTAGATATCCCAATGGAAAAGCAAGTCTTGACCAAAGAAGATATCATCACCATTGTAAAATATTTGATTGAATTGATCAACTCAAAAGCTGAGATTGATGATATTGATCACTTGTCAAACCGTCGTGTTAGAACTGTGGGCGAACAATTGTCACAACAATTCGGTGTTGGTTTAGCGCGTATGGCGAGAACCATTCGTGAGAGAATGAACGTTAGAGATAACGAGGTGTTTACACCAATCGATTTGATTAATGCTAAAACATTATCATCCGTTATTAATTCTTTCTTTGGAACAAACCAGTTATCTCAATTCATGGATCAAACCAATCCATTAGCGGAGATTACGCACAAAAGAAGATTATCTGCCCTTGGACCAGGTGGACTTTCAAGAGAAAGAGCTGGGTTTGAGGTGCGTGACGTACACTATACACACTACGGACGGCTTTGTCCAATTGAAACTCCTGAAGGACCAAACATTGGATTGATTTCTTCACTTGGTGTGTATGCTAAAGTAAACGGAATGGGATTCATCGAAACACCCTATCGTAAAGTTACTAATGGTGTTGTTGATTTAACTTCAACTCCAATATATTTAAGTGCTGAAGAAGAAGAAGGAAAAATGATTGCGCAAGCAAACATTCAAATGGATGTGAAAGGAAAAATTACTGCTGATAAAGTTATTGCTCGTGAAGAAGGCGATTTCCCAGTAGTTGATCCAAGACAAGTACACTTTACCGACGTTGCACCAAATCAAATTGCTTCGATTTCGGCATCCTTAATTCCTTTCTTGGAACATGATGATGCGAATAGAGCGTTGATGGGATCCAACATGATGCGTCAGGCGGTACCATTATTACGTCCTGAAGCCCCGATTGTTGGAACTGGTCTAGAGCGTCAAGTAGCTTCTGATTCAAGAGTATTGATTAATGCTGAAGGTGACGGAACTGTTGAATATGTTGATGCTAACATGATTACCATTAAGTATGACAGAACTGAAGCGGAAAGAATGGTTAGTTTTGACCCAGATGAAAAAACATACCAATTAATCAAATTTAGAAAAACGAATCAAAGTACGTCTATCAACTTGAAACCTATCGTAAGAAAAGGTGATAGAGTGAAACTTGGACAAGTACTTTGTGAAGGATATGCAACACAAAACGGAGAGTTGGCTTTGGGTAGAAACCTTAAAGTGGCGTTTATGCCTTGGAAAGGGTATAACTTCGAGGATGCGATTGTAATTTCTGAAAAAGTAGTTCGTGATGATATTTTCACTTCTATACACGTTGATGATTATTCATTAGAAGTTAGAGATACAAAATTAGGAAACGAAGAATTAACTAATGACATTCCTAACGTTTCGGAAGAAGCTACTAAAGATTTGGATGAAAATGGAATGATTAGAATTGGTGCCGAAGTAAAACCTGGCGATATTCTAATTGGTAAAATTACTCCAAAAGGAGAATCTGATCCAACTCCAGAAGAGAAATTATTAAGAGCAATATTTGGTGATAAAGCGGGTGATGTGAAAGATGCTTCTTTAAAAGCTTCTCCATCTTTACATGGTGTAGTTTTGGATAAAAAATTATTCGCAAGAGCGGTAAAAGACAAAAAGAAACGTACCAAAGATAAAGACGATTTGACGGCTTTAGAAATGGAATTCGAAACTAAATATGCGGATTTAAAAGACAAATTAGTTGAGAAACTTACAGCAATAGTTAATGGAAAAACATCGCAAGGTGTTATGAATGACTTGGGTGAAGAAGTATTGCCAAAAGGTAAAAAATATTCTCAGAAAATGTTGCACGCTGTTGATGACTTTGCGCATTTAACAAAAGGACAATGGGTTGCAGATGATGAAACTAATACCTTAGTTAATGACTTAATTCACAACTACAAAATCAAATTAAATGACCTTCAAGGAGCTTTGCGTAGAGAGAAATTCACTATCACTGTTGGAGATGAATTACCAGCAGGTATCTTGAAGTTGGCAAAAGTATATATCGCTAAAAAACGTAAATTAAAAGTAGGTGATAAAATGGCTGGACGTCACGGTAACAAAGGTATTGTTGCGCGTATTGTTCGTCATGAAGACATGCCATTCCTTGAAGACGGAACTCCTGTTGATATTGTATTAAATCCACTTGGCGTACCTTCTCGTATGAACATTGGACAGATTTATGAAACGGTTCTGGGTTGGGCTGGAATGAATTTGGGTAGAAAATATGCTACTCCAATTTTTGATGGCGCTACCTTAGACCAAATTAATGAATTGACTGATGAAGCGGGTATTCCAAGATTTGGACATACGTATTTGTATGATGGAGGAACAGGAGAACGTTTCCATCAAGCAGCAACTGTTGGTGTAATCTACATGTTGAAATTGGGGCATATGGTTGATGATAAAATGCACGCACGTTCTATTGGTCCATACTCTTTGATTACACAACAACCATTGGGTGGTAAAGCTCAATTTGGAGGTCAGCGTTTTGGAGAAATGGAGGTTTGGGCACTTGAAGCTTATGGAGCATCAAGTACGCTTAGAGAAATATTGACTGTTAAATCGGATGACGTAATAGGTAGAGCAAAAACTTACGAAGCCATCGTTAAGGGTGAAACTATGCCAGAGCCAGGATTACCAGAATCATTCAATGTATTAATGCATGAATTGAAAGGTCTTGGATTAGACATCAGATTAGAAGAATAATAAAAAAGTAATCAGTGTTCAGTTTACAGTTAGCAGCTTTACTGGATACTCATAACTGAACACTGAACACTTTAAAAATAATTTCAATAATATCAATAGTAAAAACTATGATGAATAATAGAAATAATAACAGAGATCCTAAAAATGCCATCAAGAGATTCGACAAAATTTCAATTGGTTTAGCATCTCCAGAATCTATCTTGGCTGAGTCTAGAGGTGAGGTTCTAAAACCAGAAACAATCAATTATAGAACGCACAAACCAGAACGTGATGGTCTTTTCTGCGAACGAATCTTCGGTCCAGTAAAAGACTTCGAATGTGCTTGTGGAAAATACAAAAGAATCCGTTATAAAGGAATCGTTTGTGACCGTTGTGGTGTTGAAGTAACTGAGAAAAAAGTACGTAGAGATAGAGTAGGACACATCAACCTTGTTGTGCCAATCGCTCATATCTGGTACTTCCGTTCGCTTCCAAATAAAATTGGATACATACTTGGCTTACCATCTAAGAAATTAGATATGATTATTTACTACGAAAGATATGTAGTAATTCAAGCTGGTATTGCTGTAAATTCAGAAGGAGAATCGTTACAGCGATTAGACTTTTTAACAGAAGAAGAATATCTCAATATTTTGGATACACTTCCAATGGAAAATCAATATTTAGATGAAAAAGATCCTAATAAATTCATCGCCAAAATGGGTGCTGAATGTATTATGGATTTATTGGCTCGTACTGATTTGAATGCTTTGTCCTATGAATTGCGTCATGCCGCTAATAATGAAACGTCAAAGCAACGTAAAACAGAAGCATTAAAAAGATTACAAGTAGTTGAATCTTTCCGTGACTCTAATAAAAACAGAGAAAATCGTCCGGAATGGATGATTATGAAAGTAGTGCCAGTTATCCCACCAGAATTGCGACCGTTAGTGCCACTTGATGGTGGTCGTTTTGCGACTTCGGATTTGAATGATTTGTACCGTAGAGTTATTATCAGAAACAACCGTTTAAAAAGATTAATGGAGATTAAAGCTCCAGAGGTAATCTTGAGAAACGAAAAACGTATGTTACAAGAATCAGTAGATTCATTATTTGATAACACGCGTAAAGCTTCTGCCGTTAAAACAGAGTCAAACAGACCCTTAAAATCACTTTCTGATTCCTTGAAAGGAAAACAAGGTCGTTTCCGTCAAAACTTATTAGGAAAACGTGTAGATTATTCTGCTCGTTCAGTAATTGTTGTTGGTCCAGAAATGAAATTGTATGAATGTGGTATTCCTAAGGATATGGCCGCTGAATTATACAAACCTTTTGTTATTCGTAAATTAATCGAAAGAGGAATTGTAAAAACAGTAAAATCGGCTAAGAAAATCATTGACAAAAAAGAGCCAGTAGTTTGGGATATACTTGAAAATGTAATCAAAGGACATCCAGTATTACTAAACCGTGCTCCTACTTTACACCGATTGGGAATTCAGGCTTTTCAACCCAAATTAATTGAAGGAAAAGCTATTCAATTACACCCATTAGTGTGTACGGCATTCAATGCGGATTTTGATGGTGACCAAATGGCAGTTCACTTGCCACTTGGACCCGAAGCTATTTTGGAAGCACAATTGTTGATGTTGGCTTCTCACAATATTTTGAATCCTGCAAATGGTGCACCAATTACGGTTCCATCACAAGACATGGTTCTTGGTCTATATTATATGACTAAAGAAAGATTATCGGTTCCTGAACATCAAATCTTGGGAGAAGGTTTAACTTTTTATTCTGCCGAAGAGTGTAATATTGCTTTGAACGAAGGACGAGTTGAATTAAACGCTCGTGTAAAAATTAGAGCTAAAGATTTTAATGAAAATGGAGATTTAGTATATAAAATTATTCAAACTACTGCTGGTAGAGTATTATTTAATGAAGTAGTGCCACAAGCAGCAGGTTATATCAATGAAGTATTGACTAAAAAATCGTTACGTGATATTATTGGAAAAATCCTTGCTGTAACTGATGTTCCAACAACGGCGAGTTTCCTTGATAGCATGAAAGATATGGGATATAAATTTGCCTTCAAAGGTGGTTTGTCTTTCTCATTAGGTGATATTAGAATCCCAGAACAAAAAGACAAATTAATTTCCGATGCAAGAGAACAAGTTGAAGGAATTTCTGTAAATTATAACATGGGATTGATTACCAATAACGAACGTTATAATCAAGTTATTGATATCTGGACTTCTGCCAATGCTCAATTGACAGAATTAGCAATGAAAAACATTAGAGAAGACCAACAAGGTTTCAACTCCGTGTACATGATGCTTGACTCCGGGGCAAGGGGTTCTAAAGAACAAATTCGTCAGTTAACCGGTATGCGTGGTTTGATGGCTAAGCCAAAAAAATCAACTGCTGGTGGTGGAGAAATTATTGAAAATCCAATTCTTTCTAACTTTAAAGAAGGTTTATCAATCTTAGAATACTTTATTTCTACTCACGGTGCGCGTAAAGGTCTTGCCGATACTGCTTTGAAAACCGCTGATGCAGGTTACCTTACTCGTAGATTGCATGACGTTTCTCAAGACGTTATTGTGAACTCCGTAGATTGTGGTACGTTAAGAGGAATTGAAGTTGCTGCTTTGAAGAAAAACGAAGAGATTGTAGAGACTTTAGGCGAAAGAATCTTAGGTCGTGTTGCCTTACACGATGTTATCAATCCGTTAAATAATGAAATTTTAGTTCATTCTGGAGTTCAAATTACCGAAGCAACTGTTAAAGCTATTGAAGAATCTCCAATTGAAAAAGTGGAAGTGCGTTCTCCTCTAGTATGTGAAGCTAAAAAAGGTATTTGTGCTAAATGTTACGGAAGAAACTTAGCCACTGGAAAAATGACTCAAAAAGGAGAAGCAGTTGGTGTTATCGCAGCGCAATCTATTGGGGAGCCAGGAACACAGTTAACCTTGCGTACGTTCCACGTTGGTGGAGTTGCGGGTGGTGTTTCTGAAGTGTCTACTATTGTGGCACGTTTTGGTGGAAAACTGGAAATTGAAGATTTAAAAACTGTTGTAGGTGAAGATGCTGATGGGAACAAAGTGGATATTGTTGTTTCTCGTTCAACAGAATTGAAATTAGTAGATGTTAAAACCGGAATTTTATTAAGTACGCACAACATTCCTTATGGTTCTATAATTAGTGTAAAAGACGGAGAAGAAGTAGCAAAAGGTACTGCTATCTGCAAATGGGATCCTTATAATGGTGTAATTGTTTCTGAATTTACCGGAAAAATTGCTTACGAAGATTTAGAACAAGGACAATCGTTCCAAGTTGAAATTGACGAACAAACAGGTTTCCAAGAAAAAGTAATTTCAGAAGGAAGAAATAAAAAATTAATCCCAACCTTATTGGTTTATGGTAAAGATGGCGAGCTAATACGTTCTTATAACTTGCCAGTTGGAGCTCACTTGATGGTAGAAGACGGAGAGAAAATTAAAGCAGGAAAGATTCTTGTGAAAATTCCACGTCGTTCTTCAAAAGCAAGTGACATTACAGGAGGTTTACCAAGAATTACGGAGTTGTTAGAAGCTCGAAATCCATCAAACCCTGCTGTAGTTTCCGAAATTGACGGTGTAGTTACTTTTGGTAAAATCAAAAGAGGTAATCGTGAGATAATCATTGAGTCTAAATTTGGTGAGGTTAAGAAATACTTAGTTAAATTATCTAGTCAAATCTTGGTGCAAGAGAATGACTTTGTAAAAGCGGGTGTTCCTTTATCTGACGGTGCTATTACGCCAGACGATATTTTAAGAATTCAAGGACCATCGGCTGTTCAACAGTATTTGGTAAATGAAATTCAAGAAGTATACCGTTTGCAAGGGGTAAAAATCAATGATAAGCACTTTGAAGTGGTTATTCGACAAATGATGCGTAAAGTAAGAGTGGAAGATCCAGGAGATACATTGTTCTTAGAAGAGCAACTAATTCACACTGCTGATTTCATTGTAGAAAACGATAAATTATACGGAATGAAAGTAGTGGAAGATGCAGGTGACTCTGAGGTGTTAAAACCTGGTCAAATCATTTCGCCACGTGAATTGCGTGATGAAAATTCGTTACTAAAACGTAATGATAAAAACCAAGTTTCGGCTCGTGATGTAATTACAGCTACCGCTACTCCAGTATTACAAGGTATTACGCGAGCATCGTTACAAACCAAATCATTCATCTCTGCAGCATCGTTCCAAGAGACTACCAAAGTATTAAACGAAGCAGCCGTAGCTGGTAAAGTTGATACGCTTGAAGGTCTTAAAGAAAATGTTATTGTTGGACATAGAATCCCTGCCGGAACCGGTATGAGAGATTACGATCATACGATTGTAGGTTCAAAAGAAGACTACAATGAGATTATGGCTAGTAAGGAAGAGTACATTTATTAAAAGCCTCACCCTAACCCTTTAGATTGCTTCATTCTTCGCAATAACAGAGGGGAAAAGGTAAGCGATAAATAAAAGCCACTATTTTAAATTCTAAATTAGTGGCTTTTAATATTAGATGTCAAATAGAAAACATCAATAACATTAAATTTAAAATCTAAAATCTAAAATCTAAAATCTAAAATCTAAAATCTAAAATCTAAAATCTAAAATCTAAAATCTAATATCTAAAATCTAAAATCCAATGAACGATAACAATCAACAACAAGGACAAATCAACATCGAATTAGATGAAAATACAGCCGAAGGAATTTATTCCAATTTGGCCATAATCAATCACTCTGCCTCCGAGTTTGTAGTCGATTTTGTAACGATTATGCCTGGAACACCAAAGGCAAAAGTAAAATCCAGAATTGTATTAACCCCGCAACATGCAAAACGTTTTCTGAAAGCATTGGGCGAAAACATTCACCGATTTGAAGTTGCCAATGGCGAAATTAAAGATGTAGAACAACCCCAAATTCCTCTGAATTTTGGTCCAGCGGGTCAAGCATAACCCTCTATAAATCTAATACCTCTTCCTTCCAGAAACATCGGATGGAGAGGTTTTTTTTAATTGCGAATTGTAAGATGTAAGTTCTGATTGCTCTGTTCTCAGTCCCATCTCCCATCCCATACCTATCGGCAGGCAGGTTCCATCTCTCATCTCCCATCTTCCATCTCCCAACCCATGCCTATCGGCAGGCAGGTTCCAACTCCCATCTCCCATCTTCCATCTCCTATCCCATGCCTATCGGCAGGGAGGTTCCCTCTCCCAAAAATACAAACATTTCAGTTATTAATAGGTAGGGTAGCTAAATTCACAACTGTTATAAAATCATTTAAAGATAAATACTACACTATAAATTTTTATCTACATTTAAACGGTTAAAATTTTGTTTTATAGAATTTTAATGTATTTTTA
>NZ_JBKCVI010000182.1:0-3869 GCF_046317795.1 Flavobacterium sp.
ACCTTTGGCGCTGAACCTGGTTGTCACCCGATGGATTTGGTGATTGTTTTCAATAAAATTCAAGAGGCCAAAAAGGAAGTAGATTTTGTCATTGTCATTGCTCATGGTGGACACGAGCACTATGAATTGCCCAGTCCAAGAATGAAAAAATGGTATCGGTTTTTTGTAGATGCCGGCGCTAATGCTGTTATTGGGCATCACACTCACATTAGTTCGGGTTATGAAACCTATAAAGAAGCACCCATTTTTTACAGTTTAGGGAACTTTTGTTTTGATTGGGATAGATTGCAAAATTTACCTTGGAACAAAGGTATGATGGTGCGTTTACATTTTGAAAAAAATAAACTCATTACGTTCGATATTGAATTCTTTACCCAAAACAATGCCAAGCTAGGTTTGTTTTTATTGTCAGAAGTCGAAAAAGAAACAACCGAAATTAAAGTGCATGAATTAAATGCAATCATGCAAGATGACGTTTTATTAGAAAAAAAGTTTCATGATTATGTTGAAACGTGGAAACCTTTAATGAACACTTGGATACAACCCTACCGTGGAAAATATTTTTCAGCTTTGTACAAAAGGGGATTTTTACCACCTATTATATCAACCAAAAAGAAACTTTTATATACCAATCTAATTCGATGTGAAGCACATCGAGATATATTACTAAATTCTATAAACCCAACAAAATAGTATGTGCGGATTTACAGGATATTATAATCTGAATTCAGTTTTAGAAACTAATAACAACGCTATTCGTCAAATGATTGCGATACAAAAGCATCGAGGTCCAAACGACTCGGGTATTATTGGAATAAACACCATAGAGAAAAACTTTGAGGAAATTAGTGTTACAACTGATTCTGATTTTAATACTGGAAAAGATTTACTTTTTGGATTTAATCGATTGAGCATTCTGGATTTATCACCCAATGGTCACCAACCGATGCTTAGTCCAGACGGCAACATTATATTGATGATGAATGGTGAGGTATATAATGCCTTTGATTTCAAAGATGATTTAATCCAAAAAGGACATTCGTTTAAAAGCACTTCTGATACTGAGATTGTATTGCATTTGTATATGGAGTTTGGTATGGATAAAATGATTACTATGCTCAATGGCATGTTTGCTTTGGCTATTTATGATTTTGAGTTAGACACCTTATTTCTTGCACGGGATCGATTTGGCATTAAACCTTTGTATATTCTACAAGAAGAAAATAGAATTGCTTTTGCCTCTGAAATGAAAAGTTTCAAGCCATTACCAAATTTTAATTTTCAACCTGATTTTAGCCGAATTGATGAATTTCTACTGTTTAGAAATGTAATAAACAATACACTTTTTAAGAATATTACCAATTGTACGCCCGGCACTTATTTGAGCATTAAAAAGGGAAAAATATGTATCCATTCATACTACGAGGTAGATAATGAAAGTACAAATACAATTCCAAATACTTCAGCCAAATATGAATTAGAAAATGCATTAAGAAAAAGTGTTTCCTCTCAAATGATGAGTGATGTTAAATTAGGTTGTCAACTTTCGGGTGGTGTCGATTCTTCTTTGGTTACCTATTTTGCCGCTGAAAATGTAATAAAAGGAAATTTGGAAACGATATCCATTACTTTCAAAGATCCAAAATTTTCTGAAGAAAAGTATATAGATTATGTAGCCGAAAAACTGTCACTTAAAGCACATAAATATGAAATGGATGCCCAATATTACTTTGATGTTTTAGAAAAAGCGATTTGGCATTTTGAACAACCTTTAAATCATCCCAATACAATTGGTATTTATCTGCTTAGTGAACATGCTAAGAAGCATGTTACCGTATTATTAAGTGGTGAAGGAGCCGATGAGTCTCTGGCAGGTTATAGTCGCTTTATTAGGGCAAAAGAGAACAGAATTTTTACTAAGTCTTTCTTTGGAGGGTTGAAACGCAATAGAAAGCAGCTAGTTGATTATTTAAGTTATTCTTTGAATGCAGAGAAGCGTATGATAATGGAAACGGCTTATGGAAGCGTCACTACTGCCAAAGCTTTATATCCTAATTTTAAATTTTCTAATGCCATTGAGGATAGAACTAATACTTTAGGAAGGTTAAAAGGTGATATAAATCTTCGCCAACGAAAATATGAATTACTAACCTATTTACCCGATTTGTTAATGCGTCAAGATAAAATGTCCATGGCACATTCTATAGAAAATAGAGTACCATTTTTAGACAATGAAATGATTGCTACCTCTTTTTCTATATCAGGAGATGTGCTTGTAGCTCGACATAATAATACATTGGAAGGGAAAAAAATATTGAAAGATATTTGTGCTGATAAATTTAGCGAATCATTTGCCTATAGAGATAAAATGGGTTTTGGAATTCCACTACGAGAATTTATGTCAACAAAAACTTTTCAGGATAAATGGCACCAAGAAATTGAACCTAGTTTACAAAAAAGGGGTTTGTTTGAATTGAAAGAATTATCGGTTTGGGTAAATAATATAAAATCGGCTACACCAGAACAATTGGATGCAATTTGGTTACTTCTTGGATTTGAAATTTGGGCTAAACAATATTTGAGTTGAAAGATTTTTTGGGTTAATTGTTTTAATAATTTTTATATCAAATGATAGCAATACATAAATTAAATATAGGATTCCATCCATTATGGGTAAATTATTGTATTGAAAATAATATTCCCTATAAATTAGTCGATTGTTATGATAACACAATTATTGAACAGTTGCAAGGTTGTTCATCATTACTATTTCATTTTTTTCAATCTGGATCAAAAGATATAGTCATGGCAAAACAATTACTATTTTCATTAGAACAAAGTGGATTACCAGTCTTTCCTAATTTTAATACGTCATGGCATTTTGATGACAAAGTTGGTCAAAAATATTTATTGGAAGCATTACAAGTAGAATTAGTGAAGACGTGGGTTTTTTATGATAGAAAATCTGCTTTAGAGTGGATAAATACTGCTAGTTTTCCTAAGGTGTTTAAACTTCGAGGCGGTGCAGGTTCCCAAAATGTCCAATTAGTTTCATCAAAATCGCAAACCCAAAGATTGGTTAGAAAAGCTTTTGGGAATGGTTTTCCTGCCTATTATGGCTGGGGAAGTTTGAAAGAGCGTTATCGAAAATGGCGGTTAGGTAAAGTTGATTTTAAGGAGGTAATCAAAGGAATAGTTCGATTGGTAAAACCACCTCGTTATGCCCAAGTTATGGGTAAAGAAATTAATTATTTATATTTTCAAGAATTTATTCCAAACAACGACTCAGATACGAGAATTATTGTAATAGACGGAAAAGCTTTCGGAATCAAACGAATGAATAGAAAAAATGATTTTAGAGCTTCTGGTAGTGGTTTTATTCTTTATGAAAAAGAACATATTGATATTATTTTTGTCAAAACAGCATTTGAAATTCATAAAAAGTTGAATGCACAATGTATTGCTTATGATTTTGTTTATGATTCAACTAAAAAACCACTCTTGATAGAAATTAGTTACGGTTTCGACAGTGGAGGATATAATGATTGCGTGGGATATTGGGATGAACAACTTATTTGGTATGAAGGAAAATTTAATCCATACGGTTGGATGATAGAAATGATGAATAAAAAGTAAATATTTATGATAAATGTAACAAAAACTTTCTTTCCGCCATTAAATGAATACCAGCTTCAACTCGAAAGAGTTTGGAATAATCAATGGTTAACAAATAGGGGAGAATTAGTATTAGAGTTAGAAAAAAATTTAATAGAATACCTCATAGTTATTAACTTTATTATAATGAATAATGGGTCTATTCCTTTACAAATTGATTTAAAGTTTTTAGGAAACAATGGAGAGATTTTAAC
>NZ_JBKCVI010000183.1:0-13348 GCF_046317795.1 Flavobacterium sp.
TTTGTACTACGGCAATTCTTCGCTACTCAACAAATTGAAATATTATCCTGTTGCGCTATTATTAATTATCTTTTTGTTTGGCGCATTAGTCTATAACTTTTACAAAAGCACCAAAATGGCTACCCAAAACAAGCTTTGGGCAGGAATGGCGAAGGAAACCGCACATCAAATAGGAACACCTTTATCTTCTTTAATAGGTTGGCTCGAAATCATGAAAGCCGATAATGTTGCTGAAACCACCATTTTAGAAATCGAAAAAGACATCAACCGATTGCAAACCATAACCGATAGATTTTCTAAAATTGGTTCTGAACCCATACTCGAAGTAAAAAATATCATTGAAGAGACTGAACAGTCATTTGATTATTTAAAATCAAGATTTTCAAGTCAAGTGGATTTTTCATTTAAAGCCCCCAAAAAACCAATTATGGTTTCGCTAAATCCTGCGTTACACAGTTGGACAGTGGAGAACTTAGTCAAGAACGCCATCGATGCTATGAAAGGTCGTGGCAAATTATCAATAGTGATTGAAAACGACACTAATTTCGTTAATATATTAATATCCGATAGTGGCAAAGGGATACCAAAAAATCAATTCAAACGCATTTTTGAACCTGGTTTTACTACCAAAAAACGGGGTTGGGGTTTAGGTTTATCACTGACCAAAAGAATTGTAGAAGAATACCACAAAGGAAAAATAAAAGTACTAAATTCCGAAGTGGGAAAAGGAACTACAATTCAAGTCACTTTTAAAAAGGCATAAAAAAACCTCGTTTTTACGAGATTTAATTTTATAAATTCCCTTGAATAGCTTTTGCCAACTCTTCAAATTCTTCTTTAGTCAAAGAAACTTTACGCTGAAACCGCATGTCATCCATGTCGAGAAGTGGAATTAAATGAACATGTGCATGAGGCACTTCTAATCCAACCACTGCAACTCCAATTCTTTTGCAAGGAATTGTTTTTTCAAGGGCTTTGGCTACTTTTCTAGAAAACTTCATCAATCCTAAATACAGTTCTTCTTCCATATCAAAAATCTTATTGATTTCTTGTTTTGGAATGCATAGCGTGTGTCCTTTGGCATTGGGATTTACATCCAAAAAAGCCAAATAATTTTCATCCTCCGCTATTTTATAACAAGGAATTTCGCCGTTAACTATTTTGGTAAATATTGAACTCATTTTTAGTCTCTAGAAATTTCTAAAACTTCAAAATTCAATTTTCCATTTGGAACGGTAATTTCAGCCACTTCTCCCACAGATTTTCCTAGCAATCCTTTACCAATAGGGGAAGTCACTGATATTTTCCCTGTTTTTAAATCGGCTTCGCTCTCAGCAACTAGGGTATATTTCAATTCCATACCATTGGCTTGATTCTTAATCTTTACATGAGATAAAACCAAAACTTTTGAAGTATCCAAATGACTTTCATCAATCAATCGTGCATTAGAATGAACTTCTTCTAGTTTAGCAATTCGCATTTCTAGCATGCCTTGTGCTTCTTTGGCGGCATCATATTCTGCATTTTCAGACAAGTCACCTTTGTCTCTTGCCTCTGCAATAGCTTGTGAAGCTTTTGGTCTTTCTATGCTTTTAAGTTGATCCAATTCTTCTCTTAATTTTTTTAATCCTTCTGCTGTGTAATACGATACTGTACTCATAATTTCATCATTTATATAAATAGAAAAAATCCCATCGCAACGGGATTTCTTTTTGCAAAGATATAATTTATTAATTTATTTCAAATTTGTTTACGTTTGATAACGTTTGTCAAAGTTAATTAATTTAAATTTGTTTCGCTATAGTAATCTAATAAATTTATATGAAAAAGATTTTTTTTATGTTGTTTATTCTTCCTTTTGCCATTGGTTGTGATGGTGGAAGTGCAAATAATAACAATCCGAATATCCCAAATTATGCTGTTAATTTACAAATAAACTTAAATTTGCCGGCTTATAGCAATTTACAATTTCCGGGTAATCGTATTATTGATTTTTCACAAGGCGCAAGAGGTATTGTGGTTTTCAATACAGGAAGCGGTTTTGTAGCTTACGACTTAGCTTGCCCAAACATTGCTTTCACTATTTGTACAACTCCTATGTCGGTTACTCAAGGAAGTATTAATGCGACTTGCGATTGTGATGATACTGTCTATAGCTTATACACTGGGCAAAGTGCTGGACAGCAATACCCTATGAAAGCATATCGCGTTAATCTGAACGGAAGCACATTGGTGATTACAAATTAGAATTTCAAAGTTAGCCCAGCCAAAAAATTAATACCTGCTTGTGGATAAAATCCCGCTCCTTCTTGCGTTATAACTGTTCCTGGAGTACTAAAATCGTCATCAAAAGTATAGAAATAGCCGTTAGACTCATATTCAACATTGAAAATATTGTTGACCATTGCAGAAAAAACTATAGATTTTAATCCTTTATGGATATTCCATTGGTAGGTAAAATTCAAATCATTAACAAAAAAAGCATCTAAAACAGATTTTTGCGAGTCGATATTTCCCATAAATTGTTTGCCTACATATTTTGAAAACAAGGAAACCTGTATGGTTTTGATGGGTTGATAGGTAAATCTATTTCCAAAAATTATGTTTGGCGAAAATGCAATATTCGTATTTCCTAAGTTTTGCAGTATGCCATCACGTTGAAAATTAAAGTCTCGGTTTTTGTTTTGACTTAGGGTTACATTTGGGTTGAGCGTTACTTTTTGATTTAATGTAATCAAAGACTCTACTTCTAAACCCAAACGGTAACTGCTTCCGCTGTTAGTGAAAATAGGCGAACCTACATCATTCAAAGCACCGGTTAAAACTAGTTGGTCTTTATAGTTCATATAAAAAACATTGGCTGAGAGATTTATTTTTTTTGAATTGTATTTCCATCCTAGTTCATAATCGAATAGTTGTTCTGGTTTTGTACTTCCGTTTTCATAGTCATCGCGACGCGGTTCTTTATTTGCTACTCCAAAAAATCCATAAAAAGAATTTTTTTCATTCCATTGATAATTTAAACCCATTTTTGGATTGAAAAACAAAAAAGTATCGTTTACATCATCAAACCGAAAACTAGTAGCTTCATAAAAAACCATTCGGTATTGTAAATCGGCAAAAACATTTAATTTACCAACTTGTTGCGATGCTTTGGCATAAAAATTCACATCGTCTTTATTCCCAATGTTGTCGTAATATCTGTTTTCATCGGGAGTGTAAAATTGTGTCCAAACTACTTCGCCAAAATGGTCCCCTAGGTAACGATTTGCCGCGCCACCAATTAAAATATCGGTTTCGGGCGTTCGATAATTTAATGAAAAAGTAGCGCCAAAAAAATCATTATCGAGCCATCTTTTTCGAACTAAATCAGCAATTGAATTGCCATTAAAATCAGGTAAATTATAGTCGGCCAATGTTTCATCTTCGCGGTATTGTTCAAAATAACCTTTTCCTATAGTGTAATGCATTGCCACGTTTGAAATCCATTTTTCGGACCATTTTTCAGACCAATGCAACTGGAAATGATTTTGGGTATAATTATCGGTTTCATCATCATAGAATTGTGTGTTGCCAAATTCATCGGTATACATTCCTGCAACATTATAAGTTCTGTCGTTTTCTAGTTTTTCTGGATCTTCTAAACCATACCATGCTTGATAGGTTTTTTCTGTTCCGCCAAAAGCAAAGAATTTAATTTGTCGTTTTTCGGTGATATAATTCGCATTAAAAAAGTAGCCCATCATATTAGTTGAAGCCCTATCAATAAAACCATCGGAAGCAATGTTAGACAAGCGCGCATTCATTTCAAAATTGTTGTGCAACCCTGTTCCAAAAGACAACGTGTGTTTTCGCGTGCCAAAACTTCCCGCAGAGTTGGCAATTTCGGCATAGGCTTTTTCTTGAAACGATTTGGTTTGCATGTTTAAACTTGCGCCAAAAGCACCAGCACCATTGGTAGATGTTCCCACGCCGCGTTGCAATTGCACACTTTCGAGCGAGGAAGCAAAATCGGGTAAGTTCACAAAAAAAGTTCCCTGACTTTCGCTATCGTTAAATGGAATTCCGTTTAAGGTTACGTTTATTCTTGAACCGTCAGAGCCACGAACTCGCAGATAGGTATAACCAACACCATTTCCAGCATCTGTTGTGGATACTACAGATGGTAAAAAATTTAAAAGTACCGGAATATCTTGACCCAGATTTCGCGGTGCAATTTCTTCTTTAGAATAGTTGGTAAACGTGATTGGGTTTTTCCCTTTGGCTCTAACAGATGAAACGGTTACTTCATTGAGCACATTGACTTTTGTGGTGTCTTGTTCTTTTTGTTGCGAGAAAGCTGTTTGTGAGAAGAAGAGAATAGAAAATAAAAAATAGAAAATAGATTGTTGTCTTCTTCTGACTTCTGGCTTCCATCTCCCTGCTTCCCGCTTCCCGCTTCCTGCTTCCTGCTTCCCACTTTTTTTAAATAAAATTTTCATTCGTAAAATAGTTTACAAATAAAAAGAGGTAATTATTCTTTGGTTAAAATTAAATTGATACTCTTGCTAATCGTTTGAAAAAGCCAGCGGCGCCTGCTCGCTCTTTCGCTAAAAATGTCCACTGGACATTTTCTTAACGCTTAGCCGTCCCTAAACAGCATTACCTGTTCTAGGTTCATTGGGTATAATCTCAGCCCTTGGTAGAGCACCCCTTTTGAGACGAGGCAAAGATATAGCAATATCAATGACAATTACAACATCAAAATTCAATTATATTTTTTATTGCAATTGATTTTTGCAATTGATATTGAAATTTACAAATCAGGTTTCCTCCTATTCTGTTTTATTTCCGAAAGATTGCGTTTGGCTTTGATTCTTTTTTCGATGACTGATCGTGGAATTTTGGTGGCTTTTCTTTTCTTTGGGACAATTAAAGATTTAGTAATTAAATCAAAAAAACGCTTAGTAACGATTTCTTTATTTCTTAATTGGCTTCTATCTTCATCACAATTTAAAATCAAAATATTTTCGTTGGAAAGTTTGTTCGATAATTTCGTGAATAGCAGTTCTTTTTCGGCTTCTTCAAAAGCTTGTGAGAGTGATAAATCAAACGTTAAAATCACTTTTGAAGAAACTTTATTGACGTTTTGTCCACCAGCGCCAGAACTTCTAACTGCTTTGAATTGCAGTTCGGAAAGTATCACATCAGTTTTCATGTTGCGGTTGGTGAGCTGGTTTCAATAAATCGTTTACGGTTTTCACTGGGTTGAAAGTAACTAATGGTACCTCAACAAAAATAGTAATCCATTTTGACATAGCACCATTCCACAAACCTGGCAATTCATAACCTTTCAATTCTTTTCCCTTATTGTTTTTGTGTACAATAAATCCGGTACTGTGATCGATGAAATCATTCAAATCAAACTTTTTGCCTTTATAATTCTTGGTAGCACATACTAAATCTACTGGATTAAAATGGGTGGCTTTTGCAAGGATTTGGGCTTGCTCGGCATTATGAATATCCACTTGGGAACTTTCTACTATTTGCAAAGAGATATTTCCTTTAACGCTCCTAACCCAAAATGGTCCGCCACCAGGTTCGCCTTCGTTTTTCACCATACCACAAACTCGAATAGGTCGATTTAATTTACTTTTTATATAATCAATTTTATTCTCAAGGGTGTATTTATAAAAATCATCCAATACATCAATGTTCAATTTTTGAGTCATGAAATCTATGATTGCTTCAATATCATTTTCTTGAATAGCTTGATTATCTATAGCGGCTACAAATTCGAAAACTTTTTGTTGTACATCCAATAAAATGCCCGATAGTCCTTTTTTATATAAAGTTGTTTCTTCTATGTGATTTTGAATGACGTTGTCAATATTTTTAATAAAAATAACATCGGCGTCAAGCAAATTCAAATTATTAATCAAAGCGCCATGTCCGCCTGGACGAAAAACCAATTCGCCATTTTCATTTCTAAAAGGTTTGTTTTGCAAATCAACCGCAATGGTATCGGTGCTTTTATCTTGATAAGAAAATCCAACATTGAGTTCAGTCTTGGTTTTGTTTTCCACTTTTGCTTTAACCTCTTCAATAATTTTTTGAAATAAAGCTTCATGATGTTCCGAAATGGTCAAATGCAAATGTGAAACTGAATTTGAAGAGGCATAATAAGCACATTCGTTCAAGTGCTCTTCCACAGGGGTGACAATATAAGTATCGTATTTATGAAAATGTAAAACTCCTTTTGGTTTGTTGGCAAAATCAAAATGTTCTGTAGCCAACATCGTTTTGATGAAATGATAGCTTTTTTCGTGACTTTCTAATGAATAGTAATTGTCAACCAAGAGTTTTACTTTTGATTTTACCTCTTCATAAAATGGAAATTTTTCAATTCCAGCTAAAAAAATGGATAAATTTCTTTCCTTTTTTCTATTGATGTAAGCGTTTATGGTTTCATTTTCAATATCAAATTCATTTAAAAATTCATTTAAAAACTTGAACATTCTACTAGCTGCACCAGAAGCAGGAACAAATTTTTTGAGTTTTAAACTTGTCTTCTTTGAATCAAAAAGCGCTGCATATTTTTGAAATTCTTCTTTTGATAATTTGAGAATTCCGTCATTGATAGTAGCTGGTTTTTCGATATATATTTTAGGAATTCCCAATTGAAACAACATTAAAACGCCTTCAATTTTATCCAAAGAAATACCTTTGGTTTTGATTTGTTCAAAATCGGCGGTAGTAAAACCATATTTTTTAGCTAAACTATCTTTTCTTGTAATGTTCTCTTCCATTCTAAATAGCCATAAAAGGCAATAATTGTAAAAATTAAATATTGAATACTCGTAAACGAATATCCTTTAACAAAATACATGGGTATGGAAATGATATCACCAATAATCCATAAAATCCAATTCTCTATTTTTCGTCGAGCCATAAGCCACATCCCAACAAAGAAAATTCCTGTGACCAAAGTATCAACGTACGATGTCCAATGGGTAAATTTACCAAAAAATGTATAAACCGCCACTACAAATAGAATTGTTAATACAAAAATGATGAAAGCCCATTTTTTTTCAGATAAAGTCATTCTCGAAATAGGGAATTCAACTGCATTATCTTTCTTACGTGTCCAATGATACCAACCATAAATACTCATCACCACATAATAAAAGTTAATCATCATATCGCCAAGTAAAGTCCATTTCCAGAGTAAATAAACATAAATAGCGGTGTTGATAATGCCTGTTGGGAATACCCAAATCTTATTTTTTTTAGCAAACCAAACGCTTAATAAACCAAAAAATATGGCTATTATCTCTAATAAAATTTCGTAGCATGGGTATTTTTTATATTGAGAAAAGAGGATTTCAAACATTAGTCAAAGAAATTTACATTATTTTCAAATGCAGTACCTATAACAACCATATCAGCACCATTTGCGAATGCTTCATCAATTTGTTTTTTGGAACGAATTCCACCGCCAACAATCAAAGGAATTGAAATTCTTTTTGAAACAGAAGAAATAATTTCCAAAGGAACTGCTGTTTTTGCGCCGCTTCCTGCTTCTAGATAAATAAGTTTGTTACCTATGAGTTCTCCCGCTTTTGCCGTTTGAGCAACATACTCAGGATTGTTTCTTGACAAAGGTTTGGTTTTACTCACTCTTTCTACAGCCGTTTCGCCACCACTTTCAATCAGAATATAACCTGTGGAAATAATTTCTAAATTTGTTTTTTCTAAAATGGGAACGGCTTCAATTTGCTGTTCAATTAAATAAATAGGATTTCTTCCTGAAAGTAATTGCAAAAATAAAATTCCGTCAGCATTCGCAGAGATTTGGGAAGAATGACCAGGGAAAAGTAAAATTGGCAAACTTGTTTTACTTTTTATAGCAATTATTAATTCATTTAAATGGTCGCCTACAAACGAACTTCCGCCAACCAAAATGTGTGTTGCTGGCGATTTGTTTATTTTTGAAATAACAGAACTAATAGAATTTAAATCTAATTTGTCTGGATCAAGAAGAATGGCTAAAAGCTTTTGTTTTCTTGATTTTGCTTCGAGTATTTTTTTGTAGATATCTATCATTATTTTTTCTCACCTGAGGCAATCCCGAACTTAATAGAGTTAAAAGCACATACAAACACATAATTTTCTATAAAATCAAAGAGTACGTCAAAGTATTCCACCCGTTGATTAAATCGCAACGCCACAGTGCATTTTTTATCGGCCAAATTAAAATCGCTTTCAAAAATATGGTCTTTAAAACTGATGCCTATTTCATTTTTGATTTTAAAGACCGATTCTTTGATTCCCCAAACAACAGTTGCTTTAATGAGTTGATCTTCCTCAGAAAGATTTTCCAGATGAGAAACATCCATATAACGTGGCGCCAGTTTTAAGGTTTTTTCTTTTAGAATTTCTAAATCAATTCCAATTAATGTATCACTGATAGTTATTACTGAAAAATCATGAGAATGAGAAATAGAGATATGTTTCGGGCTGGAAGATGGAAGATGGAAGATGGAAGATGGAAGATGGAAGTCACTTCCAACTCCCTGCTTCCCGCTCCCTGTTTCCCGCTTCTCGCTTCCCGCTTCTCTCAAATGTGGTTTTCCAACTTCATCATAATACAAATCAAAATCAGTATAACCGGCTTCTACCAACAATCTTCTGACGCTAAGAAATCCTTTTTGATGACTTTCGGATTTCATGCCTTCTAATCGTGCCAAAGAAATGTCTTTCAACGCCACACTTCGAAAAAGCTCATCGAATGTCTCCGTGATTTTCCACATATAAACCCGAGTGAAATTGTTTAAATCAGTAATTTTAAATAATGGCATTGGAAAAATAAATTATCTAATTGTTTTTCAGAAAATTAACCCGATAAACAAATCACAAAAAAGCAAAAAATACTTTTTTAATTCTTTCTTATTATGTAGTTTTGCACCGAAATTAAAAAAACAAATATACACAATAGATGAGTACACAAACATTACCTTATGTAGCTTTTAAAGTGAAAGACATTTCACTTGCAGCTTGGGGAAGAAAAGAAATTGAATTGGCAGAAGCTGAAATGCCTGGATTAATGGCGCTTCGTGCAGAATATGGCACTAGCCAACCCTTAAAAGGAGCACGTATTGCAGGATGTCTGCACATGACTATTCAAACGGCTGTTTTAATTGAAACATTAATTGCTCTTGGAGCAGAAGTTACTTGGTCTTCTTGTAACATTTTCTCAACTCAAGATCAAGCGGCGGCGGCTATTGCTGCTGCAGGAATTCAAGTGTATGCTTGGAAAGGTCTTGACGAAGAATCTTTTGATTGGTGTATCGAACAAACTTTGTTCTTTGGTGAAGACAGAAAACCATTGAACATGATATTAGATGACGGTGGCGATTTGACCAATATGGTTTTTGACCGTTACCCAGAACTAATTCCCGGTATCAAAGGTCTTTCTGAAGAAACAACCACTGGAGTTCACCGTTTGTACGAAAGAATGAAAAACGGAACATTATACATGCCAGCAATCAACGTAAACGACTCGGTTACTAAATCAAAATTTGATAACAAATACGGTTGTAAAGAATCGGCTGTTGATGCTGTTCGTAGAGCAACAGATATTATGTTGGCTGGAAAAAGAGTAGTTGTTTGTGGATATGGTGATGTGGGTAAAGGAACTGCGGCTTCTTTCCGTGGTGCAGGTTCAATTGTAACAGTTACCGAAATCGATCCAATTTGTGCTTTACAAGCAGCCATGGATGGTTTTGAAGTAAAAAAATTAAATACCGTTATCGCTACAGCTGATATTATTATCACCACTACTGGAAATAAAGACATTGTTTTAGGAAGTCACTTCGAGCAAATGAAAGATAAAACGATTGTTTGTAACATTGGTCACTTTGATAATGAAATTGATATGGCTTGGTTGAACAAAAACCACGGAGCTTCAAAAGTTGAAATCAAACCACAAGTAGATAAATATACTATTGCTGGAAAAGACATTCTTATCTTAGCCGAAGGTCGTTTAGTAAACTTAGGTTGTGCTACAGGTCACCCAAGTTTTGTAATGAGTAATTCATTTACCAACCAAACTTTAGCTCAAATTGAGTTATGGACTAACTCAGCAAACTACAAAAATGAAGTATACATGCTACCGAAACATCTTGATGAAAAAGTTGCGATGTTGCACTTAGCAAAATTAGGCGTTGAATTGGAAACCTTACGTACAGACCAAGCAGAATATATTGGTGTTGCCGTTGAAGGACCATTCAAACCTGAGTATTACAGATATTAGTATTAAGATAATAGTATTAAGTATTAAGATTAAGCCCTAGCAGTGATGTGAGGGTTTAATTATTATAAAAAAGAGAGACAACAAAAAACCCGTCTCGTTTTAGAACGAGACGGGTTTTGTAATTCAATAAGAGTGATTCTTATGCTTCAAACGGAAGCACAGAAACAAAAGATTTATTATCTCCTTTTTTCTGGAACTTAACCACTCCATCAACTCTAGCATGTAAAGTATGATCTTTACCCATGTAAACATTTTCACCTGGATTGTGTTTTGAACCTCTTTGTCTAACGATGATGTTCCCAGCAATAGCAGCTTGACCACCAAAAATCTTCACGCCTAAACGTTTTGATTCTGATTCTCTACCATTCTTCGAACTACCGACACCTTTCTTGTGAGCCATGACGTATACGTTTTATATTGTTATTAATCTTGTGTATCTTCTTTTTTAGCTTTTGGAGCTTTTTTTACTTTTGGAGCTTCTACAGCAACATCGGTAACTTCAGCTTCAACAACTGCTTTTTTTGGCGCTGCTTTCTTAGCACCAGTTGCGGCTATACCTTCGATCACTATTTGTGTTAAAGATTGTCTGTGACCATTTCTTTTCTTGTAACCTTTTCTTCTTTTCTTTTTGAAAACGATTACTTTGTCTCCTTTTAAGTGTTGTAACACTTTGGCTTCTACTGAAGCACCTTCTATAGCTGGGGCGCCTAAAGTTACATTTCCATTATCGTCTAATAAAAGAACTTTGTCAAAAGAAACTTTTGAACCTTCTTCATTAGTCAAACGGTGAACATAAACCTTTAAGTCTTTGCTTACTTTAAATTGTTGCCCTGCTATCTCTACGATTGCGTACATAACAATGATGTTTAATTAATTTTATACCGACTTTTCGGGTTGCAAATATACTACTATTTGTTTTACACGCAATACTTTCCAAAAAAAAGTTTATGACTGCTTTTCAAGGAATGATAAAATATGCTAGAATTTTTTTGAATTCTTACATATTCAAATAAAAAAAAGTATTTTTGATGTAACAAATTAAACTATTAGTTTACTAATTCAAAAAATCAACAAAAAAATTTTAATTTTTTATGAAAAAATCACTAATCGCTTTAAGTACAATGCTTATGCTTGGAGGAATGGCTCATGCCCAAAAGGTAGCTTTTGAGGAATACGATTTACCAAATGGTCTTCATGTTATTTTACACAATGATCCATCTGCACCAGTCGTAATTACCTCCGTAATGTATCACGTAGGTGCAAAAGATGAAAATCCAGAAAGAACTGGATTTGCTCACTTTTTTGAACATTTATTGTTTGAAGGAACTGAAAATATCAAAAGAGGAGAATGGTTTAAAATTGTAACTTCAAACGGAGGAACAAACAATGCCAATACTACTGAAGACAGAACCTATTACTTCGAAGTATTCCCTTCTAACAATACTGAGTTAGGATTGTGGATGGAATCTGAAAGATTAATGCATCCCGTAATTAACCAAATTGGGGTTGATACTCAAAATGAAGTAGTAAAAGAAGAAAAACGGCTACGTGTTGACAATCAACCTTATGGGAATTTGATTGCCGAAGTAAAGAAAAATATGTTTAAAAATCATCCTTACCGCTGGGCAACTATCGGTTCTATGGCACATTTAGATGCCGCTACATTGGAGGAATTTCAAGCATTTAACAAAAAGTTTTATACTCCTAACAATGCTGTTTTAGTTGTTGCCGGTCAAATTGACATTGCTCAGACTAAGGCTTGGATACAAAAATATTTTGGACCAATTCCAAGAGGTGTTGAAGTTAAAAAACAAACTTTTGTTGAAGCTCCAATTACTGAAACTATTAGAGCTACTTATGAAGACCCAAACATTCAAAAAGAAATGGTTGTAGCTTCATACAGAACGCCCTCCATGAAAACAAGAGATGCTAGGATTTTAGACATGATTTCTACGTATTTAAGCAATGGTAAAAGTTCAAAGTTGTATAAAAAAATTGTGGATGAGAAAAAAATGGCATTACAAATTGGTGCTTTCAATTACTCACAAGAAGATTATGGTCAATACATTCTTTATGGATTACCGCTAGGAGAAAACACTTCAGTAGATTTACTTAGAGAAATAGATGAAGAAATCGTAAAACTTCAAACGAATCTCATCTCTGAAAGTGACTATCAAAAATTACAAAATATTTACGAAAGTAATTATGTTGATAACAATTCAAGTGTTGAAGGTGTTGCAGAAAATTTAGCTACTTTTTATTTATTGTATGGCGATGTAAATTTAATAAATACCGAAATCGAGATGTATCGTTCAATCAAACGTGAAGAAATTAGAGATGCTGCCAAAAAATATTTAAATCCAAATCAACGTTTGATTTTGGATTATGTTCCTGCCAAAGACAAAGCTGAACTAAACAAAAATGAACAAGCTAAGTAAAATAACTAATATCAAGAAAATGAAAAAATCAATCATAATAGTATCAAGCTTGTTTTTAACTTTAACTATGCAAGCACAAGACAGAACGCAACCAAAACCTGGTCCAGCACCAAAAATAAACATCAAAAAACCAGAAACTTTCTCCCTTTCAAATGGGTTAAAAGTTCTAGTGGTTGAAAACCATAAATTGCCAAGAGTATCATACAGTCTAACTTTAGACAATATGCCATATGCTGAAGGTAACAAAAAAGGGGTTGATGATTTAACCAGTAGCATGATAGGAAATGGTTCTACTAAAACATCAAAAGACGCTTTTAACGAAGAAGTAGATTTCCTTGGAGCAAATATCAATTTCTTCTCTTCTGGCGCCGCAGCTCGCGGTTTATCTAAACATGCTAAAAGAATTATGGAATTAATGGCTGAAGGTGCATTAATGCCAAACTTCACTCAAGAAGAGTTTGATAAAGAAAGAGAAAAATTAATCGAAGGATTAAAAACGCAAGAAAAAAGTGTAACCGCAGTGGCTAGTAGAGTTGAAAGAGTTTTGGCTTATGGCAAAAGTCATCCGTCTGGCGAATATTTATCAGAGGAAACTATCAATAACGTTACTCTAGAG
>NZ_JBKCVI010000184.1:0-25303 GCF_046317795.1 Flavobacterium sp.
AGATTTTGAATTTGTTTTGAGTTTTGCAAATATTCTTTTAGGAACAAGTTTAGCAGCTATTATTGGTTTAATCTCTGGAATTCTTCCAGCCATTTCTGCTTCAAAATTGGATCCCGTTGAGGCGATTAGAAGTGGAATGTAGAAAATGGGTTAATCTCGAAATTTAATTTTTGATTTATCCCATTTAATTTTATTTGAATAATAATATTTATCGGTTCTCTTATAATGTAACACGGTGTCTTCTTCTTGTGTTGTTCTTCGTATAAAATAAGTAGGAACTTTTAAATTATAATAAAATTTTAAAAAACCTTTAACTTTAATGGTATCCTTTTCAGAAGCAATAATAAGAATTCTTCTGTTATTAGGTTTTTTCATTACATTTTCATTGACAATTTTTTCTAGACTTTCTATTGGAATTTTGATTAAGTCTTTCGGCTGCAAATCTAAAAATTGAGGCAATGTGTCATTCTCAGTTCCATAATTGCAAATTATTTGAATATATCTTTTTTGGTAGTAATAGATTTCTCCTTTTTTGTCTATTATTAAATTACTTTCTCCATAGAAACCTTTTCGAGGTAAAACAATAGTTTCAGCTCTATAAAGATTTAATGAATCTGTATATTCTTTTAGTTTTCTATCTTCTGCAGAAATAATGTAAGGTATTAGCGAAAGATTTTTTTAATTATTTTTCTTTTTATGACAACTATAAAGTAATACAATAATCAATAATCAAACAATTTTTTTCATTACCTAAAGATATAAAAAAGACACAAAGCATTAACTTTGTGTCTTTGTAATTCTTCCCTCTAGTTAAAACTATCTAATATCTTGATTCAAAATCAAATCAATGTAAAGATTGATTTTATCTTTCAATTCTTTTCTTGGCGTAATAAAATCAAGGAAACCGTGGTCTAACACAAACTCAGCCGTTTGAAAACCTTCTGGCAAATCTTTACCTGTAGTATCGCGCACCACACGCGGACCAGCAAATCCAATTAAAGCGCCAGGTTCAGAAATATTTATGTCGCCAAGCATAGCATAAGAAGCTGTTGTTCCTCCTGTGGTTGGATCAGTACATAATGAAATATAGGGTATTTTTGCTTCGGCTAGTTGGGCTAGTTTTGCTGAAGTTTTGGCTAATTGCATCAAAGAATAAGCAGCTTCCATCATACGAGCACCACCCGATTTTGAAATCATAACAAAAGGGACTTTATTTTTAATTGAATAATCTATCCCACGAGCAATTTTTTCTCCTACGACAGCACCCATTGAACCGCCAATAAAAGCAAAATCCATACAACAGACCACCAAATCTTTTCCTTTTGATTTTCCAACACCAGTGCGAACAGCATCTTTCAATCCTGTTTTGTCGATAGCATCTTTTAATCGGTCAGAATATTTTTTGGTATCAACAAAATGTAGAGGGTCTTTAGAAGTCATTTTAGCGTCTAATTCTTTGAACTCATTATTATCAAACAAGATTTCAAAATATTCTTTACTTCCAATTCTAACATGAAAATCATCTTCGGGACTTACCCAAAGATTTCTAGCCAATTCGTCTTGGTCAATAATTTTTCCTGTTGGCGATTTATACCAAAGTCCTTTTGGAACGTCTTTTTTATCTTCTGTTGCTGTAGTAATCCCTTTTTCTGTTCTTTTAAACCAAGCCATAATAGTAAGTTAGAAGTTAGAAGTTGTAAGTTAGAAGTTGCCTTCATACTTTTATAATTCTAACTGTTTGTAATTCAATTATTTTTAACTTCGTACTTCGTGTTTTGTACCTCGTACTTACAAAGTGTTTACATTGTTCAAATCAGCAAATGCCTGTTCTAATCTTTTGTTAAATGTTAATTCCCCTTCGCGCACCCATTTTCTTGGATCGTAATGTTTTTTGTTTGGTGAGTCAGCTCCATCTGGACTTCCTATTTGAGTTTTCAAATAATCAATTTTTGACGTCATATAATCGCGAATTCCTTCGGTGAAAGCAAATTGTAAATCGGTATCGATATTCATTTTAATGACACCATAAGAAATGGCTTCTCTAATTTCTTCCAACGTTGAACCTGAACCACCGTGAAAAACAAAGTCAATCGGATTTGGTTCTGTTTTGAATTTATCTTGAACATAATGTTGGGAGTTTCTCAAGATTTTTGGGGTTAATTTCACGTTTCCTGGTTTGTAAACACCATGTACGTTTCCAAATGAAGCCGCAATTGTAAATCTTGGAGAAACTTTTAGTAATTCTTCATAGGCATAAGCCACTTCTGAAGGTTGTGTATATAATTTTGAACTATCGACATCAGAGTTGTCCACACCATCTTCTTCACCACCGGTAATTCCTAATTCAATTTCTAAAGTCATTCCCATTTTGCTCATTCTAGCCAAATAGGTTTTACAAATTTCAATGTTTTCTTCGATTGGCTCTTCCGATAAATCAATCATGTGAGAAGAATATAAGGGTTTTCCAGTTTCGACAAAATGTTTTTCGGAAGCGTCTAATAAACCATCAATCCAGGGCAATAATTTTTTAGCACAATGGTCAGTATGCAGAATGACTGTTGCGCCATAAGCTTCGGCCAAAGTATGAATGTGTTTCGCTCCAGCAATTCCTCCAGCAATAGCAGCTTTCTCATTTTCATTTGATAATCCTTTTCCAGCGTTAAACTGTGCACCACCATTTGAAAATTGGATAATTACAGGAGCTTTCAATTTTGCCGCAGTTTCAAGAACACCATTTATAGTGCTAGAACCTATAACGTTTACAGCAGGAAGTGCAAATCCTTTTTCTTTTGCATAATTAAAAATTGCTTGAACTTCATCTCCTGTAGCAACTCCCGGTTTGATATTGTGAGCCATTTTGTTAGTTGTTTTTTTAGTTAATTCCGAAAGTTCGGGATACAAAAATAATAATTTCTAATTTTAGAAAGGATAATTAATTCCAATATTTATAACTGATTTGTCGAAGCGCATTTCCTTGAACCATTTTTCGTTTTCTGGATTAGCCGGATTGTAGGTTTTAAATCCTAAATCTAATCGAACAACAAAGAAATTTAAATCATATCTTACTCCAAATCCTGTTCCAATAGCAGTATCTTTTAGAGATTCAAGTCCAGAAAAAACAGATTTAGGATTAGTAACGAAATCACTAATATTCCAAATATTTCCGGCATCAATAAATATAGCACCAAATAATTGTTGGAAAACATTAAAACGAAATTCTGTGCTTGCACTAATTTTCATGTTAGCTTCGTTAAAATCATTAACAGCGCCAGTACTTCCTGGACCTAAACCATAGGATTGCCAAGCACGAATATCATTGGAACCACCAGCAAAATAACTTCGAGAAAAAGGAATACTATTCGAATTTCCGTAAGGGATTGCTATACCAAAAAATGCTCTTGTAGCCAGTACTTTTTTATGTGATAAATCCCAATGTTTTATATATTCAAATTCTGTTTTCAAATACTGTGAATATTCTACACCAAAAATAGCATTAGCGCCGCTTTGACTCTGTAATTTTTGAGAAGCATTAGCAAATATTGATAACAGATTTCCCGCAGATTCTATTTTTCCTCTGAGCGTATAAAATTCATTATCTAGTAAGTCTTTCTTTGAAGTTTTTGAATAAGCAATACTCGATGCAAATATTAAATTATTTTCTGTCAATCGATTTTTTCTTTCATTGATACTGCGAATTATTTCATAATCACTAGGCGATGGAATAACAGCTGGATTTAATCCTAAAACATCATTTAAAAAACCATTAGTGCCCGATTCTATAATTAAATTATCTTGCGTTACATCGCCACCGCCAACCCATTCGGGGTTTGTATTATATATTTGGGCTTGTTTATTCAAAGCATCATAGGAAGACTCATAAACATTGAAATAATTACTAGAATTTAAATTTTTAACAAACTGAATATTTAACAAATCAAAACGAATGGTAGTGTTTTTTTTGGGTGTCCAATTATAAGTTAAAGAACTTGTAAAGTTTTGTTTGTCCAATCCAATATTGGTTTGTTTTGAATAGCCGACACTAATTGTAGTGAAAGGAATCATTGATTTTGGAATGATTTTATCTGTTTTAAAAGGAAGAAATAAACGGGGGAAATTTAATTTTGCATCTACACCTAACTCGGTTACATTGAAAAAAACATCATTTGGATTAGCAATATCATTAGAAGAACCTATATTTCCTCTCAAACCAAGATCAAAAGTTTCTGCACCATTAAAAACATTTCTTACAGTAAATGTTGTATTTATTTCCATTCCAATATCTAAAATGTTGGAATGTGTAAAGTCGGTTGAAAATCCAAAAGTGTGTTTTTTTCTTGGGGTTAAATAGATGTTGGCAATCAATCCGTTTTTCTCGTTTTTATCTTCTATGTATTGTATCAATGGATAATTGAATACTTTCAGATTACTCAAATATTTTGAGGTGAGAGCATTTTTTGTATCAGCATAATAATTGCCTTTGTTTATAAAAACACCATCGGTAATGGCTTTTGGACGGTATTTTACTTTTTGGGTACTGTATAGTGTAAAATCTTTGTAAGCAACACTATCTTTAATTTTTGCATTCGGATTGGCAGGACTATGGTCTGTAAAAATGTTGACTTTACTGATTTTGTATAACTCAAAAGGTACCGTTCTTACCGAATCTTCTATTCTAATATTTTCATCATTTATTACTAAATCTATATTGGCAATATGCTTGTTTGCAATGGTGTCAATGTCAAAATTAATATAGTTTTGTTGAAACCTAAAAGCACCGTTGTTTCTGAAATCTTCTGTTATTCTAACCCTTTCTTCATCAAAAGCACTTTTGGTATATTTTACTCCGGTTTTTATCATCGAATACTTTTTCTTTAATTGATAAAGAGAATCTAAAGAAGGACTTGTGATATATGGATTAATACTGTCTAAAATATAAGGTTTTCCTAATTTTATGTCATACTTGATTTTTACTTTTTTTGTGTCAATACTATCAATAGTATAATTTGCTGTAGCATCAAAATAGCCACGATTAAAATAATAGGATTTTAATCGTTTTAGAGATTTTTTGGGACTTAAAGTATCAAGAATTACTGGTGCTTCACCTGTGCTTTTCAAAAAATCGTGAATGCCTGAATAAAAAAATGATTCGCCTAACCTTTTGACTTGTTTTTTTGAAAGCCATTTTACTTTTCGGTTGTATTTTTCGGGATTATTAGTAAACTTAGCTCTGAAAATTGAATCTGTATTTTGCTTGGCTAAATTGTATATGTTTAATCTAAGTTTATAACCTAAAAATGTACTGTTTTGTTTTTGATATAACTGATTTGAAACATCTTCGATATTGTTTTTTTTACCATCAATATGAATATCATTTTTGGTGAGGAGACTTTTTCCATTGGGAACCCTTTTTGTGGCATCGCACCCAAATAAAAGTAGACCTATTAGAATAAATAATGATATTTTTGTGATATTCTTTGTCAAGTGTTGCTTTATATTTAATTCAAAAATACAGTATTTTATGGTTAGTAAAAACCAAATAAAATTTATTACCTCGCTTCAACATAAAAAATTCCGAATCGAGCACCAATTGTTTATTGCCGAAGGTGTAAAAGTAATTCAAGAATTGTTACAATCAAATTTTGTGCTAGAACATTTGTTTGTTACTGAGCGTATTTTTGAAAAAGTAGCTACTTCTAAAATGACTTTAATAAAAGAACAAGAAATGCAGAAGATAACAGCTTTACATTCTCCCAGTTCTTGTTTGGCTATTTTCAATATCCCTAGAGAATTTAAAATCGAAAACAAAGGGTTAATTGTGGCACTTGATGCAATTAGAGATCCAGGGAATTTAGGAACTATTATTCGTCTTTGCGATTGGTTTGGGGTGAAACAAATAGTGTGTTCCGAAGCTACGGTTGATGTGTATAATCCAAAAGTTATCCAAGCCACTATGGGTTCAATTGCAAGAGTGAATGTAAATTATGTTGATTTGAATGAATATTTAGAAATGACTTCGCTTCCCGTTTATGGCACTTTTATGGATGGCGCAACCATTTATAAAGAGGTTTTGCCCGAAGAAGGTATTTTGGTTTTTGGGAATGAAGCCAATGGAATTTCATCAGAAATTGAGATGAAAATCAAAAACAGTATAGCCATCCCAAGGTTTGGAGATAGTCAAAAAACAGAAAGTTTAAATGTGGCGACAGCAGCAGCTATTATCTTGAGTGAGTTTAGAAGAAATACGCTGTAGCGAATTGAATTTTCAATTTTAGCGAATTGATTTTCAGTTTTTAGTGAAACGTAAAATTAATGAGCACTGCTCGAGTTTTCATAGATTCTATATTTCCTGTCCAAGGACTATTTGGGTCATCATCTCTTATTAATTCATCATTAAAACCAAATACACCTCTTATTGATGGAGAAAATTTGAAATATTCAAAATACAAATCAATTCCAAATCCTAATTGATAATTCTGTGTCCAAGGTTTTACTCTGAATCTTTGTTCTGAATTGTCATCCTTTGATTTGGAATTACTCGAAAGATTTAAGGTAGTTGAAACACCACCAACTAAATAAGGACGAACATTTCCAGTACGAAGAGCGCTAAATTTAACAAGCAATGGGAAGTCAATATACGTTGCTTTAACCTCTCTCAATGCATCAACATCACTGGTGAAACCTTGATAGGTCAAAGTTCTACTAGCATAATACAAACCAGGTTCAAACCGCAGTTCAACATATTCCTGAAGGCGAAGCACACCAACAAGTCCAACGTTGAAACCGGTATTTCCTACTACATTTATATCTTGCCCTGGTGTTTTATAGTCTACTTTAAAATCGAAATTGCTAAATCCTAAAAAATAACCCCAATACACTCTTTGTTTGTCAAAATTTTCCAAATTAATGATTGGATCTTTAGCAAAAGTACTTCTCCCAAATTGCGCTTGAGTTGAAATTGAAATTAAGATAAAAAGTATAGATATTTTTTTCATTTTCTAGCTGAAAAATTCTTTTTTATTTTTTTGTTGCCGAATAGATTGTAGCAACTCCAAAAGTTTGTGGCATTGCTTTACAATCAATAAACGAAACTTTTCTCAAAATATTGTTTAATTTCTCTCCATAAGGAAAATTCGCCGCCGATTCTGATAAATACCCATAAGCATTATCGTCTTTCGAAAACACTTTACCTATTAAAGGAAGAATAATTTTAGTATAAAAAGCATATCCTTGTTTGAACGGAAACTTTGTTGGAACCGATGTTTCAAGGATAACTAAAATGCCTTTAGGTTTTAAAACTCTATAAATTTCCGCCAACCCTTTTTCGAGTGTTTCAAAATTTCGAATACCGAACGAAACCGTTATGGCATCAAAATGATTGTCATCATAGGGGATTTTTTCACTATCGCCGAGCACCATTTCTATTTTTTGAGAGAGTTTTTTTTCAAGGATTTTTTGTTTTCCTACTTCGAGCATTCCTGATGATAAATCAAGACCTATGATTTTTTTGGCAGAAGTTGTTGTCATCAAAATGGCCAAATCTCCGGTGCCAGTAGCTATGTCAAGTATGTTTTCAGGATTTTCGTTAGCAACCAAAGCAACCACTTTTTTTCGCCATTTTACATCAATTCCAAGCGAAATCACTCTGTTTAACCCGTCATAATCAGATGAAATGGTATCAAACATTTGAGTGACTTGTTCTTTTTTACCTAGAGTAGAGTCTTTATATGGCGTTATGATCTTTGACATTCTTCGATTTTCGACAAATATAAGCCAATAATTTAATTAGAAGAATGCTTTAAAATCTTCTTTCAAATAAACTTTATAGTAACCTAACAGGTTTCAAAAACCTGTTAGGTTTGAACTATCCTTTATTTTCTAATAAAAGTTTCAAAACTAAAATCAAATTTGTGCTTTTCATCTTTTGGATGAAATTCATTAAAAATTAATTTCCATTTGGACATATCAATTTCAGGGAAAAAAGTATCTGCTTCAAAAGAATGATTTACTCTTGTAATATCTAATTTATCAGCAATTGCAATGGATTGATTGTATATTTCGCCACCACCAATAATGAAAACCTCTTCGTTTTTTGGACAAGCTTCAATTGCTTTTTGCAAAGAAGTAACCACAATACAATTTAATTGTGAGTAGTTTTTTTGACGTGAAATAATGACATGAGTTCTATTGGGTAAAGGTTTAGGGAAACTTTCAAAAGTTTTTCTTCCCATAATAATGTAATGACCCGTGGTAATATTTTTAAACCTTTTGAAATCATCGGGTAAGTGCCAAAGCAATTGATTGTCTTTGCCCAAAGCATTGTTTTCTGCAATGGCAGCAATTATTGTAATCATTTTTGAGATGATTTTGAGTTTTCTAAATCATTCTTCAATTGTTCGATTTTTTTGGTTTGTTTCAACATGAGTTTGTCAATCTGTGCTCTTTCCCAGTTTTTATTCATAAAACTATCAGTAATAAAAACTTTGATAGTATGAAAAAGAAAAACAAATACCCAAATTGTCACCGCCCAAATCCACCAATTGGTTTCGGGGTAAAATGACAACCAATTATTGGCTACATAAAAAAACAAACTCCCTATAACAAGCAGAATAAGATGTATAGATAAAAACTTCTTTTGTTTGATTCTATCTCTAGCATATTCGTATAATTCGTGTTGACTGTTGTCCATAAGATGAAATTTGACCTTAAAGGTAAAATTTATTTTTAAAATGATGAAATTTCATTTTATCAAATTGTAATATGAAAACGTTTTCTTAATTGCGGATTGAAAAATATTGTTACATATAATTACACATCTTCTTTTAAATTGGGATACTTTTTAGCAAATTCCTAAAAATGATTTTTGGTGTAAAAGATATATAAAAACCATTTAACTTTGCCACAGTAATCTATAAATGAATTAGTTATGGCTATTAAAAAACAAGTTATAAAAACAAAACCGGTTGTTAAAGTTACTTTTTCAATCGAAGCAAAAGAAGCAAATACAGCTTCAGTAGTAGGTGATTTCAATAATTGGAATCCTGCAGAAGGTGAATTATCAAAACTAAAAACAGGAACTTTTAAAGCAACTTTTGATTTACCAAAAGACAATTCTTTTGAGTTCAAATATTTAGTGGATGGAGCTTATCTTAATGATCCAGAAGCTGATAGTTATGCTTACAATGAATTTGCTGGTGCAGAAAACAGTGTTTTAGCACTATAGTTTTTTTGTTTTTATAAAGATTTAAAAATCCGTTTCTGTTTTCGAAAACGGATTTTTTTATGGAATTTGACGAGTGTTTTAGAATTCTTTAGGCCTCCCACCGATTCATGAAGTGACGAACCTTGTTATGGCATATTTTCCATTAAGTTAAAACTTCTTGGGAAAGAAAAATGTGAATTTTGCACATTTTCCCCATTTTAGGAACGGCAGTTATCAAACATAATTCAATTACAAAAATGTAAATCCTATTCGTTTGTTTAATCCGATTTCAAAAATTCTGATTAAAGTAGAAAGTTGAATGTTTCCTTTTCCATTTTCAATTCTAGAAATATAACTTTTTTTAGTTCCGGTTTTTTCCGCTAACTGTTCTTGGGTTATTTTAGCTTCTTTTCTAGCATCTTTTAGCATTTCGCTGATGATAAACATCTGTGATTTTTCTTCGAAATCATTTCTGCTTTCAGTTCCAATTTTTCCATGTTCAACTTCTATAAGTTGATCAAACGTTTTTATGTTTTTATAATCTTTCATTTTATATGTTTTTTAGTTGAAAATATTCGTTCATTAAAATCAATGCTTTTTCTAATTCATTTTTTGGCGTTTTCTGTGTTTTTTTCTGAAAACCATTAAAAAGCACAATCAATTTTCCTTTGTCAAAACAGCAAAATATCCTGTAAATATTAGACTGGAATTCAATTCTTATTTCATAAAGTCCATTTGTTCCAGTTAAGTGTTTTAAAAATTTTTCAGGAACTTTTTCAACTTGTTTAATTAATTCGAGAACATACTTTATTTTCTCTTTTACTTTTTCATCTTGCGCTTGGTAAAATTCAATAAAGTGGTTTTCGTAAAATATAATCTCTCTATTCATTTGACAAAGTTATCTTAAAAGTTAACATATAGCAAATAAAATTTCAAATATTATTTCCGATTTCTTATTTAGGTTTTCGTGAAGTATTGTGTTTGCTAACTTATTTATACTCAGTTTTATTTCTATAAACTGAGCATATCTATCAAATTTTATTAAATATGCTTAATTAAAGTTGAGTTTTACTTAAAGAAGATTTTAATTTATTTATAATTTTCGTTTTACTAAATTTAAAATTCTATTGTATTAAATTTTATTACAATCATAAAAAACTAAACAGCCACAATTCCTTTTATATGAGGATGAGGTTCGTAACCTTCCAAAGTGAAATCCTCAAAAGTGAAATCGAAAATATTTTTCACTTCTGGATTTAGAATCATTTTAGGTAATGGTTTTGGTTCACGAGATAATTGCAATTCCAATTGTTCAAAATGGTTGTTGTAGATATGTGCATCACCAAAAGTGTGAATGAATTCGCCTACTTGTAATTCACAAACCTGAGCAATCATCATGGTTAACAAAGCATAGGAAGCAATATTAAAAGGTACACCAAGAAAAATATCAGCACTTCTTTGATATAAAAGGCAAGATAATCTGCTTTTTTCTCCTCCTTCGGGGGCTGGGGGGCTTACATAAAACTGAAAAAAAGCATGACATGGAGGCAAAGCGGCTTTTCCATTGGCTACATTTTCAGCAAATGATTTTGATGTATCGGGAAGCACAGAAGGATTCCAAGCAGAAACTAACATGCGTCTGCTGTTTGGGTTTTTCTTCAACGTATCTATTAATTCAGCAATTTGATCAATTTCTTCACTGTTCCAATTGCGCCATTGGTGTCCGTAAACCGGACCCAAATCTCCGTTTTCGTCTGCCCATTCATCCCAAATCTTAACGCCATTTTCTTGTAAATAGCCAATATTGGTGTCGCCTTTTAAAAACCATAATAATTCATACACTATGGATTTCAAGTGCAATTTTTTGGTTGTTACCATGGGGAAACCTTCATTCAAATCAAATCGCATTTGGTAGCCAAAAACACTTTTGGTGCCTGTACCTGTTCTGTCCCCTTTTTGACAACCGTTTTCCAAAACGTGTCGCACTAAATCATGGTATTGTTTCATTTTCTAAGGTTTAAAAGTTGCGTGTTTCGAGTTTCGAGTTTTGGTAGTGGGTATCTAACTAGTAACCCGAAACTCGAAACAGTCAAACCGTTTACGATTCTCTTTTCGAAATTTCGTCTCTTATTCGTGCTGCTTTTTCATAATCTTCATCTTGAACTGCCGTTTCTAATGAAGTATGTAGTTCAGATAAACTTAGTTTAGAATACCCTTCGCTTGGTTCATTTCCTTCTTTGTCCAATCCAAATGTTTCAGGATTTGTAAGCACTCCTTCTTCACTAATATTTTGATTTTCTACGTCACTTGGATTGGCATTGAGATAAATTCCGGCTTTATCTAAAATGTTTTTATAGGTAAAAATCGGAGCATTAAAACGCAACGCCAAAGCAATAGCATCAGATGTTCTGGCATCAATTATTTCCTCAATTTTATCTCTTTCGCAAATAATACTAGAGTAAAAAACACCATCTACCAGTTTGTGAATAATGACTTGCTTAACCACAATATCAAATCGATCAGCAAAACTTTTGAATAAATCGTGGGTTAAAGGTCTTGGTGGTTTTATTTCTTTTTCCAAAGCAATGGCAATAGATTGTGCTTCGAATGCACCAATTACAATGGGTAATTTTCGTTCACCATCTACTTCATTTAAAATCAAAGCGTATGCTCCATTTTGAGTTTGACTATAGGAGATCCCTTTTATGGTTAGTTTTACTAAACTCATTTAGATTTTAGATTTTTATCCCGATAGCTATCGGGATAGATATTAGATTTCAGAATTGGAATAAATAGTTGAAAATGTTTTCAAAAATTCAATACAATTAACTCCCGAAACTTCGGGATAGCCCTGTTAGAAGTGAAAAGATCCCGATTTTTCGGGACTTCCAACTAATAGCAGGAATTGCGATTGCAAAGTAACAAAAAGTTTTTGCTAAAGAAAACTTTTAAATCCCAAAAAAACAAAAATTCCAAATTCCAACTTTTATTATATTGGAATTTGGAATTTGAAAAATTGGAATGTATTATTAAGCGTTTTGCGCTTTGAAAGCAGCTAATTTTTCTGTTAATCTAGGCAAAATATCAAAAGCATCTCCCACAATACCATAATCGGCAACTTTAAAAAATGGTGCTTCAGCATCAGCATTTATAACCACTTTTACTTTGGAAGAGTTAATTCCAGCAATATGTTGAATGGCTCCAGAAATTCCCACGGCAATGTATAAATTAGTGGCAACGGGTTTTCCTGTTTGTCCTACGTGTTCGCTGTGAGGACGCCAACCCAAATCGGAAACTGGTTTGGAACAAGCGGTTGCTGCGCCAAGTACAGTTGCTAAATTTTCGATTAAACCCCAGTTTTCTGGACCTTTTAATCCGCGACCACCAGAAACTACCACATCAGCATCGGCAATGGTTACTTTACCCGAAGCTTTTTCTACTGATTCAACTTTTACATTGAAATCAGAATCGTTTAAACTTGGTGCAAAATCTTCAGCAACAGCAGCAGCTGTGCTTTCAAATATGCCATAGGAATTTTTAGCTAAGCTTAATACTTTAACATCGGTTGAAATTTCGGTAACATTGAAAGCTTTGTTAGAAAAAGCGGTTCTTTTTACTTGAAATGGTGAAGTGCTCAAAGGCAACCCAACTACATTTGAAGCAAAACCAGCTTCTAAACCTACAGCTAGAAATGGTGCTAAGTACAAACTATCTGTAGTTGACGAAAGTAAAATTATTTTGGCACTTTCTTTTTGTGCAGCTTGTTTGATAACATCGGCAAATGCTTTGGCACTGAAATTAGCTAGCTTTTCGTTAGAAACTTTCAATACTTTATCAACTCCATATTTTGATAATTCTGAAACGTCTCCAGCATTTACAGTTACAGCTGTTACAGTCGTACCTAATGTTTCGGCTACTTTTTTGGCATAAGAAGCCAGCTCAAATGCTACTTTTTTGAATTTTCCTCCCGAAGCGTCGGGAGATGATTCTGCGTATATTAATAAAGACATAATTTTTTGTTTAAAGTTTAAAAAAAGTTTAAAAGTTTAAGTGTTTAAAAGTTTAATACAAAACCCTAAACCCCAAACTTCTAACCCGTAACTAAATTACTTTTGCTTCGTTGTGTAATAAATTAATTAATTCATCCAAATTATCAGCAGAAACTAGTTTCACAGCCGATTTTGGTGCTGGTTTTTCAAATTTCACGGCTTTGGTATTGTTGTTTGCGGTAACAGGTTCAAGAACGGTTAAAACTTTAGTTCTTGCTGTCATAATTCCTCTCATGTTTGGAATGCGCAAATCTTTTTCTTCCACTAATCCTTTTTGACCACCAATAATTAAGGGCAATGAAGCCGAAATTATTTCTTTTCCACCGTCAATTTCTCTAGATGCATTTGCAGTAGTTCCATCAACTGTAAGTTCGGTACATGAATTAACAAAATTGAAATCTAATAAACCTGCTAACATTCCTGGCACCATTCCACCATTATAATCCAAAGATTCTTTTCCGCAAATTACTAAATCGTAATTTCCAGATTTTACTACTTCCGCTAATTGCTTTGCAACAAAAAAGCCATCAGTTGGAATTGCGTTTACACGAATAGCTTCATTTGCACCAATGGCCAAAGCTTTTCTCAACGTAGGTTCAGTATCTGGTCCTCCAACATTGACAACAGTAACTGTTGCACCTTGTTGTTCTTGAAACCAAATGGCTCTTGTTAATCCAAATTCATCATTGGGATTGATTACAAATTGAACACCATTAGTATCGAATTCGGTATCACCATTGACAAAATTAATTTTTGATGTAGTATCAGGCACATGACTGATACAAACTAATATTTTCATACAATTTAATTAAAAAAATTTCTGCTGTAAAAGTATAAAATAAAATTCTAATTTTTGTATGCGCGCATAATAAATTTTCAATATTATATCGATTTCGTAAAATGTAATTTGGTTACAATGTGTATTCGCCAAATAATCATTATCAACGATAAGATTATTTATGACTCAAATGTCTTTTTTAATCATTTAAATATTTATTTTTGCGTTCGAAAATATTGACATTAACATAATCATACTATGAGAACAATACAATTTAGAGAAGCGATTTGTGAGGCAATGAGTGAAGAAATGCGTCGTGATGAATCTATATATTTAATGGGTGAAGAAGTAGCTGAATATAATGGTGCTTATAAAGCTTCGAAAGGAATGTTGGATGAATTTGGACCAAAAAGAGTTATTGATACGCCTATTGCTGAATTAGGTTTTGCCGGAATTGCAGTAGGTTCAGCAATGAATGGTTGTCGTCCTATTGTAGAATACATGACATTCAACTTTTGCTTGGTTGGTATTGATCAAATTATCAATAATGCTGCAAAAATGCGCCAGATGTCGGCTGGACAATTCCCAATGCCAATGGTTTTTCGTGGGCCAACAGCTTCTGCAGGACAATTAGGAGCAACACATTCGCAAGCTTTTGAAAATTGGTTTGCCAACACTCCCGGATTAAAAGTGGTTGTTCCATCAAATGTTTATGATGCCAAAGGATTATTGAAAGCGGCCATACGCGATAATGACCCCGTTATTTTCATGGAAAGCGAACAAATGTATGGCGACAAAGGCGAAGTTCCCGAAGAAGAATACACTATTCCACTTGGTGTAGCTGATATCAAGAGAGAAGGAAACGATGTAACCATTGTTTCTTTCGGAAAAATTATTAAAGAAGCTATAATAGCTGCTGATGAATTAGCCAAAGAAAATATTTCCTGTGAAATTATCGATTTGAGAACTGTTCGCCCAATGGATTATGATTGTATTATCAATTCGGTTAAAAAAACAAATCGATTAGTAGTGTTAGAAGAAGCTTGGCCGTTTGCTAGTGTTGCCTCTGAGATTACCTATATGGTTCAAGAAAGAGCTTTCGATTATTTGGATGCGCCAATACAAAGAATTACTACTGCTGATACTCCAGCGCCATACTCTCCAACCTTGTTAAAAGAATGGTTACCCAATGCTCAAGATGTTATTAAAGCAGTAAAAAAAGTAACTTACAAATAGAAATAGACTATTAGATTTTTAGCTCATTAGAAAAGTAGCTAAAAATCTAGGAAGTCTTAAATACTAGTAATCATAATAACTATATTTGAACTTCATCAAAAAACACTTTTGATGAAGTTTTTTTTTTCCATGAAAAAAATATTTACACTGTTTATTTTGTTTTTTGCTTTTGCAAATACTATTTCTGCACAAACAAAAGTGAGCGGAATAGTTTTGGACAATACGAATCAACCACTTCCTTATGCCAACATTGTTTTTAAGGGTTCAAAGACTGGAGTTGTATCTAACGAAGACGGAAGATTTTATATAGAGTCACCCGATAATTACACTGTTTTATTAGTATCATTTGTGGGATTTCCAACAAAGGAAGTCAAATTGCCGAAACTCGTTAATTATGACTTCAAAATTGTAATGAGCGAGGGGAATGCCTTAAAGGAAATTGTAGTTTATGCTGGGAAAACATCAAAAAAAAATAATCCTGCACTTGATATATTGAGAAAAATTTGGGAACGAAGACGAAAGAATGGTCTCAAAATGTTCAAGCAATATCAATATGAAAAATATGAAAAAGTAGAATTTGATATGAACACTATAGACAGTGCCTTTATGAAAAACAAGATTTTCAAAGGAATGGAGTTTGTGTTCAAAAATATTGACACTTCAAAAGTTACGGGAAAAACCTATTTGCCAATTTTTATTAATGAATCTATATCAGATTTTTATGGAGATAATGAGACCAAAAAAACAAAAGAGGTGCTTAAAGCCAACAAAAATTCTGGATTAGGGAACGGTGATGGCGTAAATATGTTTATTAAGGATTTATACAATGACTTTGATATTTATGAGAATTATTTAAATTTTTTTGACAAGAGCTTCACTAGTCCTTTATCAACAACAGGAATAGATGTTTATAATTATGTTCTTGCCGATACTGCTTTTATTGACAACAAATGGTGTTATAATATAGTTTTTTATCCAAGACGAAAAAACGAACTGACTTTCAAAGGAGATTTTTGGGTTAATGATTCCACATTTGCCATCAAAAAAATAAATATGGCAATCACCAAAAGCGCCAATATTAACTGGGTGAAAGATATTTATATCGAACAAGAGTTTGAAGTTTTAAACGATTCGGTTTTTCTTCCGACCCGAGATTATATGATGTCTGACTTTGCCTTAAAAAAGAAAGAGGAGTCAAAAGGAGTGTATGGAAAACGAAGCACGCTTTATCGAAATTTTAAGTTTGATGAAAAAAAACCTGATAATTTCTATAAACAGGAAGTTAATTTTATTGACAATATGGTGTATAAAAAAACAGATGAATTTTGGGAGGAAAATCGTTTTGAAAAATTAAATAAAGATGAGGTTGCTATTTATAAAATGATTGATACACTTAAAACCGTCAAAAAATTCAAGCAGATGTACAATCTTGTTTCCATCTTGGGAAGTGGATACATTGAGTTTTCTAAGTTAAATTTTGATTATGGTCCCATTTTTTCAAGTGTTGGATTTAACGAGGTAGAAGGTATTCGACTTAGAGCTGGAGGAAGAACCTATTTTGGACCAAATGATCTTTGGCGATTGCAAGGTTATACCGCTTATGGATTTGACGATAATAAATTCAAATATGGTATTTCTGGAAAATGGATGGTGGATAAGAAAAACAGAATAATTCTCTCGGCTGGAAACAGAAGAGATGTAGAACAAATAGGCGCTAGTTTAACAAATACCAATGATGTTTTGGGAAGAAGTTTTGCTTCATCGGCTTTTTTTACCACTGGAGTAAACGGAAAGCTAACCAACATCAATCTAACAACAATAGCTGGGGAAATTGAGCCAGTTAAAAATTTAATTTTTCAAGTGGGCTATTCCTATCGAACTTTAGAATCGGCATCGCCAACATTTAGTTTGGATTATTATACTGATAATTCATTTACCAATACGGCAAGCGAGGTAAAACAAGCAGAGTTAAGTCTGCAAGTTGAGTACACACCTAAAAGAAAAACCATTGGATATGGCGTGGAGAGACGCGATGTTGACAATCCGTACAGTCGTTTTTTTGTGAATTATACACAAGGTTTTAAAGGGTTTATTCAAAGTGATTTTGAATATCAAAAACTCCAACTTTACTACAAGCAACCCATAATAATTGGAGCACTCGGGCGTTCAAATTTGATTATGGAATTAGGAAAAACCTTTGGCAAAGTACCTCTTGGTTTGTTGAGTATCGTTCCTGGGAATCAAACTTATTTCTTGATTGAGAATACCTTTAGTAATCTCAATTTTTATGAGTTTGTAACCGATGAATATGCTACTTTCCAATGGGAACATAATTTTAACGGAAGATTATTATCCAGAATTCCGATGATGCGAAAATTAAACTTGAGAGAGTTAGTAGGGGTAAGAGCGGTTTATGGAACAGTATCCGACGAAAACATTGCTTTAAACGCCTCTGGATTGGTTTATAAAGCTCCAGTAAATCCTTATTGGGAATACAATGTAGGTATAGGAAATATCTTTAAAGTTTTCCGACTTGATTTTACTTGGAGAGGAAATTACAGAGACGTTCCAGATGGCAACAACTTTACTGTAAAAGGGTCGTTTGGGTTTTATTTTTAAGCTGACACGAGCGTAGCGAACTGACGCAGTAATTCATTTCAGCTTCACTACTAATCATTATGCAAGTAGCCATTTCATTTCTAGTTGATAAAGATGTTGTTTTGAAAAAGGTGCATCAACAATACGGCAATCCTTATCTTCCATAACGACCTGAAGATTTTCAAACTTTAGACAAGACATTAGTTTTAGAAGCCCTTTCTCAAAACCATCCTTACAAAGTTAGAACTGGACTCTACCGTTTCATAAGCATCGGAAATTAGACAATTGATTTTTCTGATGTTCTTCCTACAACTGAAAGACATTATTCCTTTTGTTGATAGCGGTATTAAAAACACAAAATTGAACTGTAATTTCACAATTTAAATGAAGACATGTAAACACTTTCACAAAATTGGAAAATTTACAGAACAATGGCTTAGTATATTTTTTAGGACATTACTACCTTAAAAAGCAAGATATAATTTAAGCATTTTTTTGGAATAATTTTTTATCTAAACTGTATTTTCCTGGCCCAGTAAAAAACAAACCTAAATAAATAATAAAATACACAAAAGCGTCGTTAAAATGATAGCCGTTTTCGCCTTTGTCAACTATCGACATCGGAAAAATAACCATAAAAATATAACCCATACAAAACATCAATACAAACAAACTAAATCGAGTAAATAAGCCCAAAATTAAAAACAAACTACAAAAGAATTCTGCAAAAATAGTTAAGAATAAAGGGACTCCGCCAGTCATTCCTAAAAAACTTACATTCTTTGCCCAAAATTCATCTACCACTAGCTCATCAAAATGAATTAATTTTTCATAACCAATAAATGCCATCAATGTGCCAATGATTACTCTAATTAATAATAACCCAAGATCCATATTGATGGGTTTTTCCGAAAATAATTGTAATTTATTCATTTAGCTTATAGTTTTTATATAGTCATTAAATTGCGACTTTGTATGTTATTACCATTACAAATCTATCAAATTTCTTTTATAAAATTATACATGTTGTTTTTATTTGTTAAAGTTTTGTTACTTTTGCACCCGATAAAATTTATAACAAAAATTATATTTATGGAATCAATGATGATTTATGTGCCGATAGTTATGGCAATAATTGGACTGCTTTTTATGGCAGTTAAAAGAAGTTGGGTTTTAAAACAAGACGCTGGAGATGGCAAGATGGCAGCCATTTCAGATTATATCTATGAGGGTGCATTAGCATTCTTAAAAGCAGAATACAGATTATTAGCCATATTTGTTGTAATTGCAAGTATTGCATTAGCTGGAATTACTTTTATTCCTGGAGTAAAAACACATTTATTAATTGTAGTTGCCTTTATTTTTGGGGCTTTCTTTTCGGCTTTAGCTGGAAACATGGGGATGAAAATTGCAACTAAAACCAATGTTAGAACGACACAAGCCGCTCGTACTAGTTTACCACAAGCATTGAAAGTTTCTTTTGGTGGTGGAACCGTAATGGGATTAGGAGTTGCTGGTTTAGCTGTTCTTGGTTTGACAGGTTTCTTTATATTTTTCTTTACTATTTTCATGGGTGGTGTTTGGACAGATACAGACGGAATGACTGTTGTGTTGGAAACACTAGCTGGTTTCTCTCTTGGAGCTGAATCAATTGCATTATTTGCTCGTGTTGGTGGTGGTATTTATACCAAAGCTGCCGATGTTGGAGCTGATTTAGTAGGTAAAGTTGAAGCGGGTATTCCAGAAGATGACCCAAGAAATCCTGCTACAATTGCAGATAACGTGGGAGACAATGTGGGAGACGTTGCCGGAATGGGTGCCGATTTATTCGGTTCGTATGTAGCAACTGTTTTGGCGGCTATGGTTCTTGGTAACTATGTTATCAAAGATATGGGCGGAAAAATTGTGGATGCTTTTGGTGGCATTGGACCTATCTTATTACCAATGGCTATCGCTGGTTTCGGAATTTTATTCTCTATCATTGGGACGATGTTAGTTAAAATATCTGATGATAATGCAAAAGAAGCTCAAGTTCAAAAAGCGTTAAACATAGGAAACTGGGTTTCTATTGTTTTAACTGCTATTGCGTGTTTCTTCCTTGTAGATTACATGTTGCCACAAACCATGAAAATGGAATTTTTTGGTGAAGGATTACAAGATATATCTTCAATGCGTGTTTTCTATGCAACTTTAATTGGATTATTTGTTGGTGGAGCTATTTCATCAGTAACGGAATATTACACAGGATTGGGTACAAAACCAGTTTTGGCAATTGTACAAAAATCTTCAACTGGTGCAGGGACCAACGTAATCGCTGGTTTGGCAACAGGTATGATTTCTACTTTTCCAACTGTTTTGTTGTTTGCTGCTGCCATTTGGTCAACTTATGCATTGGCAGGATTTTACGGTGTGGCTTTAGCTGCTTCTGCAATGATGGCAACAACCGCTATGCAATTAGCCATCGATGCTTTCGGACCAATCTCTGATAATGCTGGTGGAATTGCTGAAATGAGCGAATTGCCAAAAGAAGTTAGAACAAGAACGGATATTTTAGATTCAGTAGGTAACACAACCGCTGCCACTGGAAAAGGGTTTGCCATTGCTTCGGCAGCGTTAACCTCATTGGCTTTATTTGCTGCTTATGTAACCTTTACAGGAATAGATGGAATTAATATTTTCAAAGCACCTGTATTAGCCATGTTATTTGTTGGAGGTATGATTCCTGTGGTGTTCTCTGCATTGGCAATGAACTCTGTAGGTAAAGCGGCAATGGACATGGTCTATGAAGTACGTCGTCAGTTCAAAGAAATTCCAGGAATTATGGAAGGTACCGGAAAACCCGAATATGGTAAATGTGTAGAGATTTCTACCAAAGCAGCTTTACGCGAAATGATGTTGCCTGGAGTTATGACTATTGGTTTCCCAATTGCAATCGTATTATTAGGTAAGTTAGTTTATGGCGATAACAATATGTTAATCGCTGAAATGCTAGGGGGTTATATGGCTGGAGTTACTGTTTCAGGTGTGCTTTGGGCGGTGTTCCAAAACAACGCCGGTGGTGCTTGGGACAATGCTAAAAAATCGTTTGAAGCGGGTGTAATGATTAATGGCGAAATGACTTACAAAGGTTCTGATGCGCATAAAGCAGCGGTAACTGGAGATACTGTTGGAGATCCGTTTAAAGATACCTCTGGTCCGTCAATGAATATTTTAATTAAATTAACATGTTTAATTGGATTAGTAATTGCGCCAATTTTAGGTTCAGGACATGCTGATACCGCAATGGGTTCATCCTGTTGTGCTCCAACAGAACAATGTGCCTCTATGAGCAAAGAAGAGTGTGAAGCAAAAGGGTGTACAAAAACTGATTGTAAAAACATGATGGAAAAATGCGACATGAGCAAATGCGCTACCATGACTAAAGACGAATGTGCCGCTATGTGCGACAAAAATGGATGTTCTGCCGAAGATAAAGCAAAATGTATGGCAATGTATGACGAGAATGGTAAATTCAAAGGTGAAGTTAAAAATGAAATTTCAAAAATGGTTTTTATGGAAAAAACAGATAACGGTAAAGTAAAAGCTACTGTTTCTAAAACCATTAATGGTAAAGTAACTGAAGAAACTTTTGAAGGAACTGAAGCTGAAGTAAAAGCTAAAGTGGAAGCATTGAAATAGTATTTATTAGAATTTATAAAAATGCCTCGTCTCTAATTAATACTAGACGAGGCATTTTTATTTTGATATAAATCTACTTCCTAAAACAACCCATTTATCTCAGCATCAATTCTGTTGATAACAATTCCTAAATCTTCTGGATTATTGACAAAATCAACATTGTCTACATCAATAATTAAAAGTTTCCCTTTATCATAAGTAGTAATCCATGCTTCATAACGCTCATTTAATCTACTCAAATAATCAATAGAAATGGTGTTTTCATAATCACGCCCACGTTTGTGAATTTGAGAAACTAAATTTGGAATAGAACTTCTTAAATAAATCAATAAATCGGGTGCGCCAACCAATCCTTCCATCAATTCAAACAACGAAGTGTAGTTTTGAAAATCGCGATTCGTCATCAAACCCATAGCGTGTAAATTGGGTGCAAAAATATGAGCATCCTCATAAATGGTTCTGTCCTGAATAATATTTTTACCACTTTCTCGAATTTGAAGAACTTGTCTAAAACGTGAATTAAGGAAATATATTTGGAGATTAAAACTCCAGCGCTCCATTTGATGGTAAAAATCATCCAAATAAGGATTATCAACAACGTCTTCAAAATGAGGTTCCCATTTAAAATGTTTGGCTAAAAATCGTGTCAAGGTTGTTTTTCCTGCTCCTATGTTTCCTGCTACTGCTATGTGCATTATGGTAATTTTAATTTTAAATTTTTAATTTGTTGGTTGGTAAAAATAGCTAAAATTTGGTCTTTGAAGTAAAATTTTTGGAACGATTTCTCAACAATTTCTATTTCGTAAATCAATTTCGATTTGTTGTTTAAACAATAAAGAACATTATTGGAAGAAAATAAAAGTCTGTCAGTATCAATAATCTGAATATTTTCCCAAGGCGGAATGTTAGCCAGCAAATTTACTTTACCGAAAATATCAATCGAAAACCAATTGTTGTTTTCATCAATCCAATAAAAATTATTAAAATCAGATTGCGTATATTTTATACTTTCTTGAATCGGATTTCCTATATTTTTAAAAGTGTTGTTTAAATAATTAAATAAAAGGATTTGCTGTGTTAAAGCATTATAAATCCAAAATTGGTTGAGAGAAGCCATGCCGATTTTAGAAGCAAAAATGGTATTGTCAATATCAAAGAGGTTGAGTTTTTGAATTTCGTTTAGCTGATTGTCTAAGATGATAATGGTATTAAAATCTTCATAGAAAACCACAATCTTTAAAGGATTTATATAATCAACAGAGGTTATTTTGCCTAAAGGCACATTCTTATATTCCCATTTTTGAGTATCATTCTGCTTGATAAAAACATTATTTTTGATAAAGTAATTATTACCCAATCCATCAAAACCTAAATAGATTTTATTTTCTATTTCCTCTGAATGAATTGCTGAGGTCTTTAGTTTTTGGTTTTGACAAAAACATACCGTTTGCGAACATAAAAAAAGAAATAAAACAATGTTTTTCATCATAGTGCTAATTTACAATAAACTTTGTTGATTTTATCTTTTGTCAAATAATATTTTAACAAAATATTGGTAACATTTTGGACATAGTTTCGTCATATTTGCTTTTTAAAATAAAATAATATCATGAAAAATTTTTATTACACATCTGTATTTTTATTTTTATTTATAGCTGCTAATGCCCAGAAAGACTTTCAAGGCATGGCGGTTTATGAATCCAAAACCAGCACTTCTGATTTTAAATCTCGTTTTGAAGGAAACAAAGAAATTACTCCCGAAATTCAAAAAATGATTGAAGAACGAATGAAAAAAATGTTTGAAAAAACGTTTTTTCTCAACTTCGATAAATCGGCATCAATCTATAAAGAAGAGGAAAAGTTAGATGCTCCAGGTCAAAGTCAAGGAGGAATGCGGATGATGTCTTCCTTTATGGGTGGCGGCGGTACCTACTATAAAAATGTAAAAGAGAAAAAATATACCGTAGATAAAGAGTTTATGGGTAAAGAATTTTTAATCAAAGATACTTTAACAACTTATAAATGGCAAATGAGTTCTGAGGCAAGAGTTATTGGCGGGTATAATTGTTTTAAAGCAACAGCTGTAATTCCTGCCAGTAAAACCGATTTTAGAAATTTCAAACCCAAAAAGAAAGAAGAAGTAAAAGAAGGCGAAGCTAAAGTAGAAGAAAAAGAAAAGAGAACCAATTTCATGGATGATTTTGAGTTGCCCAAAGAAATAACAATAACAGCGTGGTATACTCCAGAAATCCCTGTAAACCAAGGGCCAGAAGGGTATTGGGGTTTGCCAGGTTTAATATTAGAAGTAAACGATGGAAAAACGGTAATTCTTTGTTCTAAAGTCGTTTTGAATTCTAAAGATAAAGTAGAAATCAAAGCGCCAACCAACGGAAAAGAAATTTCACAAAAAGACTACGATGAAACGGTGACCAAGAAAATGCAAGAAATGCAAGAAATGAATGGTGGAAGAGGCGGGTTTCAAATGAGAACAAATCGATAAGTATTTAATCAATCATTAATCAAATAAATCATGACAAAAGTTGCACTAATTTCATCATTTTTGCTAGTGGGTTTTTTAGCAAAAGCTCAAGAATTTCAAGGAAAAGCGGACTATTTTTCGAAAAGAATTTTTAGTAAAAAACTAGAAGTAAATAAAGCTGCAGGAGAAAACGAAATGAGTCCTGAAATGGAGAAGGCCTTCCAAGATGCTATTAAAAGCGCAAGTGAAAAGCAATATACTTTATCGTTTAACAAATCAGAGTGCCTTTATGAAGAACAAGAACAATTAGAAAAACCAGAAGCAGCTAATGGAGGATTTAGTATTTCTGTTGCTTTCTCTGGAGAAGGTAAAAAATATCTCAACCTTAAGGACAAAATCTGCATAGAGGAAGCCGATATTTTCGGCAAGGAATTTTTAATCGTCGAACCGCTGGAAAAACCCAATTGGAAACTACTAAATGAAACCAAGAAAATAGGCGATTACAATTGCTTAAAAGCCGAACTTGTAGTTCAAGTTACTGAGAAGCAAAAAACAGAATACGAAGAATTTCTCAAAAAAGAAGCAGTAAAACCAGCGTTGTTTAAAATGGATGAACCTAAAGACAAAGTAATTATGGCATGGTACACTCCTGAAATCCCTGTGAGTTTTGGACCAAACAAGTATTGGGGCTTACCGGGATTAATTCTAGAAATCAACGAAGAAGAGACTATTATTCTTTGTTCTAAAGTAACGTTGAGTAACAAAGAAAAATCAAAGATTAAAGTGCCAAGTACAGGTGAAAAAGTGACCCAAAAGAAATTTGACGAAATCCAAAAGAAAAAAACGGATAGCATGAAAAATGAAGATGGCGTTATTATTTTTGAACGTTAAAACACAAGTTTTATAAGCCATCATCATGAAAAAAAAAATACTCTTTTTATTCCTTCTAGTTTCATCAGTTTCCTTTGCTCAAAACGTTCGATTCGAAGGCACCATTACAGACAACAATAAAGCACCACTCGAAATGGCCAATGTGATGGCAATGAACCAAGGCACTAAAGCGATGGATGCCTATGCTATTACCAATGAAAAAGGTAAATTTATTTTGAATTTAAATGCCAATGCTACCTACATCCTAAAATTGAGTTATCTAGGAATGCAAAGTAAAGAGATTGCTGTAACTACCCAAACCCAAAACATTACCCAAAACATCACCATGGAATCGGGCGGAATTGAATTAGAAGGTGTTGAAATTGTGCGCGAAATGCCAGTATCAATAAAAGGAG
>NZ_JBKCVI010000185.1:0-3214 GCF_046317795.1 Flavobacterium sp.
AAATCAATCACCCACATTCTTTTAGTATTTGAAGACAAACTAAAATCGACAAGTGTTAAAATATTTTTTTTAATTAGCCCTTTTTCTTTAAGAATATAAAATCCATCCAAAGCAAGAGTAAAGCTTTCAAAACTTGGCAATGCAAAAGAATTGGCATCTAACTGATTGTAAATAGATACATTTATGGAAACTGATTTAGCTTCTACAACAATATTATTTTTTTTGGAGTTTTCGTTGCTTGGTATATTCGTAAACGACATCAGCAAAAGAACAAAAAACAAAGGGAATAACTTATAATTCATTGAATGTAAATAGGTTTATAATTAGATTTGGTTAGGGCAAATATATATTATCAATTATCTAAAAAAAAATATTATTGTTTTTTTTAAGTAAATTTTAATTATTCTTCCTCCATTAAAATTTTTCTAATTTTATGTGTGGACTTGTATATATCAATTATTTAACTATTTTTGTAGTCCCTAATCCACTACTAAATGCGCAAGTATTCGTACTTTTTTTTTATAGTTATTTTACTATTTACAAGTTTTGTTTATAGTCAAAAAAAAACTCTTCAAGCGATACGGATTGATAGTAAGATAATCATTGATGGAAAGTTTGATGAGACTGCATGGCAAAATGCTCCCGTGGCAAAAAACTTTGTTGAAATATTTCCAGACAACGGAAAACCCATACCAGAGAATAAAGATACCGAAGTTAAAATTGTCTATACTGATGAAGCTATTTATGTAGCAGCACTTCTTCATGATGATGACCCTAGTAAAATCATGTCCGAGTTTACTTTGCGTGATAATTTTGCAACGGCTGATCACTTTGGTGTTTTTTTTAACGGTTACAATGATGGTCAACAAGAATTTCGTTTTTTTGTTAGTGCTGCAGGTGTTCAACAAGACTGTATCTATACTGAGAATACTGATGAAGATTTTACTTGGGACGCTATTTGGGAAAGTAAAGTTAGGATTACTGATAAAGGATGGGTTGTTGAAATGAAAATTCCTCTTGCTGCACTCCGCTTTCCTGAAGCTGAAAAACAAATTTGGGGTTTAAATTTTTACAGAGAGCCAAGACAAAGTAGAAGTCAAAATACTTGGAGTTTAATTAGTAACGAAATAAATAACGAAAGTATTCAAGCGGGAATTTTGGAAGGAATTGAAAATATTAAAACCCCAACTCGATTATTTTTAATTCCCTATGCTTCCACTTATTTGACTGGAAATGCTACTCAAAAAACAACTGGCGAAGTTCGAGGCGGGTTGGACATAAAGTATGGTTTAAGCGATGCTTTTACTCTTGATGCGATTTTAGTGCCTGATTTTGGTCAAGTGCGGTTTGATAATGTTATTTTAAATCTAACAGCTTTTGAACAACAGTTTACTGAGAATAGACCATTTTTTACAGAGGGTACAGATTTGTTTAATAAAGGGAACCTATTTTACTCCCGGCGAATTGGCGAAGTCCCTTTTTATGAAGTGGCTGATAACGAAACCGTTCTTGATAATCCCGGTGCTATAAGGTTAATTAATGCTGCCAAGGTTTCGGGGAGAACTAAAAGCGGATTAGGTGTTGGCGTTTTGAATGCAGTAACAGAAAATACATCTGTGACCATCAGAAACGAAGATACTGGTGAAACTAGAACCATGCAAATCGCGCCAGTTTCAAATTACAATATCACAGTGCTGGATCAACGATTTAGAAAAAATTCTTCAATAGCTTTTGTTAACACCAACGTGATTCGGAATGGTAGTTTTAGAGATGCTAATGTTTCGGGCTTAGTTTGGGACTTAAACACTAAGTCAAATTCTTTTAATATATCGGGAGATTTTAAATACAGCTATGTAAACGAAGAACCAAATCTTGAAGATAAACAAGGAATTAGTTCTTATTTCAATTTTGGGAAAACAAAAGGGAAATACAGGTTTAGTACTGGTGGTGTTTATGTGTCGCAAGATTATGATATCAACGACTTAGGAATTAATTTTCAAACCCATTATCATGGACTTTATCTCAATCAAAGCTATAGAATTTTAAATCCAACTAAACTTTTCAATTCCTTTAGTGTCAATTTTAATAATTATCTTGAATTTGACAATAGAACAGGAATGTTGCAACAATTCAACATAAGAAGCGGGGTAGATCTGACAACTAAAAAAAATGATTATTTTGGTTTTGGTATAAGAGCAAGACCGGTATCGGTTGCCGATTTTTACGAACCGCGTTCTATTAACGAAGAAAAATTTGTAATGTACCCGGGAAGAATAGGCGGTTTTATTTATTTTTCGTCCAACTTTAATAGGAAATTTGCAATTGATTTAAATCCTTTTGTGACCAAATTTTTTGACCAAGGATGGCTCAATTATGGCTTTACAATAAATCCTCGATATAGATTTAGTGATAAATTTTCATTGGTTTATAATTTTTATTATGACCGAATCAATAACGATGTTGGCTGGATTGCCTTTGACGAAAATGATAATACTATTTTTGCCCGTAGAAAAAGAATAACAATTGAAAACACTATACAAGGTAAATTCTCAGTGAATGAAACTATGAATTTTAACCTTAACCTACGTCATTACTGGTCATATGCAGTTAATAATGATATATTAACTTTACAAGATGATGGAAGTTTATTACCTAATTATGATTTTACAACCAACAGAAATAGAAATTTAAATTTATGGAATTTAGACTTTTCCTATGTGTGGTGGTTTACTCCGGGTAGTCAAGTTACTGTCCTTTACAGAAATAATTCTCAGCTATTTAGCAGGGATTTTTCAAGAGAATTCGGCTCCAATTTTAATGATGCTATCAATTCTCAAAACCTGAACCATATTTTCTCCATTAGCGTGCGTTATTTTATTGACTACAACTCGATCAAAAATTCAAGACTTTCCAAAACTTTTACCAAACCTAAGGAGAAAGTCCATTTCTAAAACTAAATATAAGCCGTACCTTTGTTCAAAATAATTCCTGATGAACAAGAAAGTAATTCTAATGATTTTAGACGGTTGGGGAAAATCTCCAGACCCAAAAGTTTCTGCCATTGATAATGCTAATGTTCCTTTTATAAAAGGGCTCTACACTCAATATCCCAACGCACAACTACGAACTGATGGACTTAATGTGGGTTTACCCGAAGGTCAAATGGGCAATTCTGAAGTGGGTCACATGAATCTTGGTGCCGGAAGAATAGTCT
>NZ_JBKCVI010000186.1:0-7816 GCF_046317795.1 Flavobacterium sp.
GTATACAAACAAACGAACTATATAAAACAAACCCGCAAACCAGGTGATAACAAAAATGAGGTGCAATGATTTTATGTAGTTGTAGAGTTCCATTTTTATCAGTTTTCAGTTTTCAGTTTTCAGTTTTCAGTCGAATTATAACAACTTGAAACCTTAAACTTGAAACCAATATTATTTTTCAAATTCTTTAATCCAACTCGCAACCACACCACACCATTCGTCTTCATCATTCATACACGGAATTGCCATAAATTCTTCACCTCCATGATGCAAAAACTGTTCGTTGGCTTCCATAGCGATTTCTTCCAAAGTTTCTAAACAATCAGCAACGAAAGCTGGAGTTACAACCGCTAATTTTTTTATACCTTTTTCGGGCATTTTGTTGATTTCAACATCAGTGTAAGGCGTTAACCATTTGTCACCAGCCAATCGGGATTGAAAGGTTTGGCTGTATTTTCCTTCTGGTATTCCCAATAATTTCACTACTTGTTTGGTGGTTTCATAACATTGATGGCTGTAGCAAAATTCATGAGCAGGCGATGGCGTGTTGCAACAAGTTCGATCCATTTTACAATGTGATTTGGTCACATCAGTTTTACGAATATGTCGTTTTGGAATACCGTGGTACGAAAACAATAAATGGTCGTAATCAAATCCTTCTAAATGTTTTTTAATTGAGTTGGCTAATGCCTTTATATAATCGGGTTTGTTGTAAAAAGCAGGGATAATCGTGAATTTCATTTCTGGGAAAAATTCCTTGCGCAATTCTTCTGCCAATACCAAAATAGTTGTGGTTGACGCCATAGCGTGTTGAGGATATAAAGGTAAAAGCATCACTTCGGTTACGCCTTTGTGTTTCAATTCTTGCAATCCTTTTTTAATTGTAATTGTTCCATAACGCATCGCTAAGGCAACAGGAATATCTACTAAAGTTTGCACTTTTTTGTGCATCTTTTTAGAAATTACTATCAGTGGAGAACCTTCACTAGTCCAAATTCGACTATACGCTTCAGCCGATTTTTTGGGACGCGTTTGTAGAATTATTCCACGAACCAATAAAGCTCGTAGTAAAAACGGCACATCAATCACGTATTTATCCATTAAAAATTCATCTAAATACGGCTTTACAGCTGCCGGCGTTGGACTTTCTGGCGAACCCAGATTTACTAATAATACTCCTTTCATTTTTTGTTTTTATAAATATGAAACCTATTTTTAATTGTTTTGACTCATTGACATTAAATACTTCTTTGGTGTAGTGGCAAATTTTTTCTTGAATGCTGCTATAAAATGACTTCCCGTACTGTACCCAATTTTTAATCCCACTTCATTGACATTATACGAACCAGAATCTAACAATTGTCGAGCATATTCCATTTTATAATCAAAAAGAAATCCGTAAACGGTATCACCATAGATTTGTTTGAAACCCATTTTCAGTTTTTTCAAAGTGAGACCAACTTGATTTGCCAATGCTTCTAAACTTGGAGGTTCAGCCATGTTAGCGATAATAATTTCTTTTGCTTTTTTTATTTTCAATACGTTTTCTTCATCAATCAAAAACGGACATTGTTCTGCATTTGGATCTTCATTGCGGTTAAAAAACAAACTTAACAATTCATATCCTTTGCCTTTGTAGTATAAATTTTTAATAGATGGATTTAAATTGTAATGAAACATTTGGTTTAAAACAATTGCCATTGAAGGGCTAACATCGCTATCATTATAATATTTTTTATCTTTATTTTCCTTGCTCAAAAAAGGTATGTGTTCCGCGTCTGTAGTAAACAAACCATGAAATTTTTTGATAGAAACTAAAATGGTAATTAGCCAAGATTTAGGCGCAATTTCAATATTTAGCGGCAACTCTTTTTCGGGATTATAAAACAATAGGCACTTTTCTTCTTTTAGATCTAATATATAATTCCCATTATTGAAGATAAATTTTGCGCTTCCTTTTAATCCAAAGTGAAATTGTATCAAACCCAAAGTTACCGGTCTTTGAAAAGTAGAAGCTTCATCAGTATCATTCTGAAAACGAATTAAGATAAAATCGTCATCAATTTTTATTTCTTCTTTTGAACCCATAGCGATATTTTTTTTATTCTGAACTTGATTCAGAATCTATTTTATAAATACATTTATTTAGAACAAATCTATATAAGAACGAATTGATTACTTGATTTCACTGCAAATTTAAAAGAAATAACGATATAAATACAATTGGGTATAAAAATATCACGCAGCGACACAAAAAGTTCTTTTAGCGTTACTTTTATAGTAAGCATAACAATAACTTTGACGCTTCTTGATGAAAGAAGCAAAATATGGAAAACGGTAACATATCAAAGCATAGTACTTTTTATGTTGTTGGCTTAAGTTACAAAAAGGCCGATGCAGAAATAAGAGGAAAATTTAGCTTAGATAATAACGGTAAAAAGAAAGTTTTAGAGCAAGCTCAAAAAGAAGGCATCGAATCTTTAATCGTTACTTCTACTTGCAACCGTACAGAAATTTATGGTTTTGCTCAGCATCCGTTTCAATTAATCAAGTTACTTTGTGACAATAGTCAAGGCACCGTAGAAGATTTCCAAAAAGTGGCTTACATCTATAAAAACCAAGAAGCGGTTAGTTATATGTTTCGAGTTGGGACTGGGTTAGACAGCCAAATTCTTGGAGATTTTGAAATTATCAGTCAATTAAAATCAGCATTTGTAGAAAGTAAATCAATGAATTTGGTTAATGCTTTTATGGAACGATTGGTGAATGCCGTTATTCAAACAAGCAAGCGAATTAAAAATGAAACCGAAATTTCTTCGGGTGCCACTTCCGTTTCTTTTGCATCGGTTCGTTATATTTTTAATAATGTAGATGATATTGCCAATAAAAACATTCTGCTTTTTGGAACAGGAAAAATTGGAAGAAACACTTGTGAAAATTTGGTAAAACATACCAAGCACGAGCAAATCACCTTAATTAATCGTACAAAAGATACTGCCGAAAAATTGGCACGAAAACTGGATGTAGTAGTTAAAGATTACGCTGATTTGCAATTGGAAATTCAAAAAGCCGATGTGCTGGTTGTAGCCACTGGCGCTCAAAACCCAACGGTTGACAAAGCCATTTTAAATTTAAAGAAGCCGTTATTGATTTTGGATTTATCCATTCCAAAAAACGTAAACGAAAATGTAACAGCCATTGATGGCGTAACTTTAATTCACTTAGATCATCTGTCGCAAATGACCGATGAAACTTTGGAAAATCGCAAAAAATACATTCCCGCTGCTGAGGAAATTATTGAGGAAATTAAAGAGGAGTTCATGGCTTGGACCAAACAAAGAAAATTTGCCCCAACAATTCATGCGTTAAAAGAAAAACTTAATTCAATTAAAGAAGCAGAATTAAATGTTCAACGAAAAAAAATATCCAATTTTGACGAAGAACAAGCGGAATTAATAAGCACAAGAATTATACAAAAAATTACCAATCATTTTGCCAGTCATTTGAAAGACGATAACACTATGGTGGACGAAAGCATCGAATGGATTGAGAAAATATTTCAGATAGAAACCTCTTCTAAATAAAATGACCAAAACAATCAGAATAGGAACTCGTGATAGCGAACTTGCACTTTGGCAAGCTAAAACGGTAGAAAAATCCCTAAACGATTTAGGATATAAAACCGAAATCATTGCCGTAAAATCGGATGGCGATATCATTCTCGACAAACCACTTTACGAACTCGGCATTACCGGAATTTTCACTAAAACGTTAGACATTGCCATGATCAATGGGCAAATTGATATTGCGGTGCACTCTATGAAAGACGTGCCAACTGCTTTACCACAAGGAATTGTTCAAGCTGCAGTTTTAGAAAGAGCCAATGTTTTGGATATTTTAGTTCACAAAGGGAACGTCGATTTTCTAGAAAAAGAAGCAACAATCGCAACAGGAAGTTTACGTCGTCAAGCCCAATGGCTCAATAAATATCCCAATCATACCGTTGTTGATTTGAGAGGAAATATGAATACCCGAATGCAAAAACTTAATGATAACAAGTGGAACGGAGCTGTTTTTGCAGCAGCAGGTTTAGAGAGATTAGGCCTCACCCCATCCCTCACTAAAGGAGAGGGGGCAAAATCTTTTAAAATAAAAAACCACTCCTTTGGAGGGGTTGGGGAGGCACTCGATTGGATGACTCCAGCGCCAGCTCAAGGTGCAATGGTTGTTTTAGCCATGGAAAATGACAATTTTACCATTGATGCCGTTTCACAACTTAATGATATCGAAACTGAGATATGCACCTATATAGAAAGACAATTTCTAAGAACGTTAGAAGGCGGGTGTACTGCTCCAATTGGTGCTTTGGCAAAATACGACCAAGTAAATGACACTATTACCTTTGAAGGAAATCTACTTTCGCTTGACGGAAAACAAAAACTAGAAATCAAGAAAAAAGTGCCAATTGAAGATTGGAAAAAATTAGGATATCATTCGGCACAAGAAATTTTGAATAATGGCGGAAAAGAATTAATGGCGGAGATAAAAAATGCTTTAAAAAATTAAATTTCTAAAATTTTTTAAATCTGTGTTCCAAAAATAATGACAAAACAAATCAACATAGTATCCACAAAAAAACTTTTGCCAAATCAAAAGCAACTTTTGTTAGATGCCAATATTCAGCTCATAGAAGAAGATTTTATAAAAACTACATTTCTCTCCCCTCCTTTGGAGGGGTTGGGGGAGGCACTTATTTTCACCAGTCAAAACGCTGTTCAAAGTATTTTACAACATCCTAAATGCAACGAACTAAAAAGTAAAAATGTCTTTTCAGTGGGAATGAAAACTAAGGATTTATTAACTCAAAATGGGTTTAATGTTATTGCTTATACAGGTTACGCTTCAGATTTGGCAGAGATCATTTCATTGATTTATAACAAAGAGAGTTATACCTTTTTCTGCGGAAATTTGCGTAGAGCTATTTTACCAGACACCTTAAAAGAAAACGGAATAACATTCAACGAAATAGAAGTTTATGAAACCAACATCACTTCCAAAAAAATAAAAAGTAAGTTGGATGGAATATTATTTTTCAGTCCATCAGGGGTTGAAAGTTATTTGAAATTGAACACCATAAAAGATGAAACTTGTTTTTGCATAGGCGAAACTACCGCTGAATCATTAGAAAATAAAAAAATAAAAAATATCATAATTGCAGATAAACCATCGGTAGAAAATGTAATTGCAGAAGTACTAGAATATTATTAAAAACAGTTTGATTTTGAGGATAAACAACCTTAAACTTTTAAACTTTAAACTTTTAAACAATGTTAAAAAACGACCTATTTCTTCGCGCCTTAAATAACGAAACCGTTGAACGTCCACCAGTTTGGATGATGCGTCAAGCTGGAAGATATTTGCCAGAATTCAGAGCATTGCGCGATAAATACGATTTCTTCACGCGTTGCGAAACCCCAGAATTAGCAGCAGAAATTACAGTGCAACCTATAAGAATTGTAAAACCTGATGCGGCCATTTTGTTTTCCGATATTTTAGTAGTGCCACGTGCCATGGGAATTCACGTGGAATTGAAAGACAATTTGGGACCCATAATACCCAATCCAATCCGTACTATGGAAGATGTGAATAAAACCTTTGTTCCCGATGTTCATGAAACCTTAGGATACGTTTTTGATGCCATCAAATTGACTAAAGAAATGCTAAACGATGAGGTGCCATTAATTGGTTTTGCAGGTTCACCATGGACGATTTTTTGTTATGCTGTGGAAGGAAAAGGTTCCAAAAGTTTTGATACTTCAAAAGGATTTTGTTTCTCCAATCCATTGGCAGCGCACACTTTATTACAAAAAATAACCGATACTACCATTTTATATTTAAAAGAAAAAGTAAAAGCGGGTTGCAATGCCATTCAAATTTTTGATTCTTGGGGCGGCATGTTGTCACCAGTAGATTATCAAGAATTTTCATGGCCATACATCAACCAAATCGTTGAAGCTTTAGCCGAACATACCAAAGTAATTGTATTCGGAAAAGGATGTTGGTTTGCTTTGAACGATATGGCAAAATCTAAAGCATCAGCACTTGGTGTTGACTGGACTTGTTCCGCTAGAAATGCACGTTATCTAACTGGTGGAAAAATCACTTTGCAAGGAAATTTTGACCCAAGTCGTCTGCTTTCACCCATTCCAACCATCAAGAAAATGGTGCACCAAATGATTGATGAATTCGGGAAAGACAATTATATCGTAAACCTTGGTCACGGAATTTTACCCAATATTCCGGTTGATCATGCTAAAGCTTTTGTTGAAGCGGTTAAGGAGTATAATCAGTAATCAGTCGCAGATTTCAGTAAGCAGTTCTTGCAAGGTTTGATAAAACCTTTTATAAATTAGAATAAATATTAGTATGGATACAATCAATGAACTTGAAATTTGGATAATAAACAATAACATCAAAAATATTTATCTTCCAAATAATAAAAGAAATAAATATGTTACAGATATTGGGGAAGGATTAGAAGAAATACATGGTTTATATGTATTTTATAACATAGATGAAAAAGGAAATCGTTATGATGATAAATTTTTCAAATCCGAAAAAGATGCTGTTCAATTTATATTTGAATATTTAGTGAAAAATAAATAAAAGAATTCAACACATATATAAAAATCTTACAAACCATGACCAAAGAAACTGCTATAAAACTATTTGATCAAAAATAAATTCTTTCAATTATGAAAAATATAAAATTATAAGGAATCAAGTTGTACGAGATTATCGTATAACTGAAATAATTACAGAAAATAAATTTGAAACGGTTACAAATAGTCACCAGTTAAGAAAATGAGTTGGTTACAATCATTAGCCGACTGAAATTATTAGGTTAAATTAATATATGAAAGATAAATTCTACCAATACATACTTCAACTCCAAAACCAAATCACTTCCAAATTGGAAGAAGTAGATGGTTTTGCCAAATTCCGTGAAGACATTTGGGAACGACCTGATACTTCGTCAGGGCTCAGTACAGGCGGAGGTGGCGGAAGAACTAGAGTTATAGAAAACGGTCAAGTTTTTGAAAAAGGAGGTGTAAACATTTCAGCGGTTCACGGAAAATTACCAGAAGCCATGCAGAAGATGTTTGGTGTTGATGAAGCCGATTTTTTTGCTTGCGGATTGAGTTTAGTCATTCATCCCAAAAGCCCAATGGTGCCAACCGTTCATGCTAATTGGCGTTATTTTGAAATGTATCCTTACGAGAACTCTTCCCCTTCGGGGAGGTTGGGTGGGGCTTGGTTTGGAGGCGGTCAGGATTTAACACCTTATTATCTGTTTGAAGAAGATGCACAACATTTTCATCAAACCTGCAAAATGGCTTGCGACAAACACAATCCCGAGTTTTATCAAAAGTTTAAAAAACAATGCGATGGATATTTCTGGAACACGCATCGTAATGAAGCTCGTGGAATTGGCGGGTTATTCTTTGATTATTGCAAAGACACAAGCGATAGCGAATTGGCGAAGCAAACGGATAAAAAAATGTCTATGGAAGATTGGTTTAACTTTGTAACCGAAGTTGGCAATAGTTTTCTAGATGCTTATGTTCCAATTGTAGAAAGAAGAAAAGATTTACCATTTACAGATGCACAAAAAAAGTGGCAAGAAATTCGTCGAGGGCGTTATGTTGAATTCAATTTAGTTCACGATAAAGGCACATTATTTGGACTAAAAACAAACGGCAGAATTGAAAGCATTTTGATGAGTTTACCACCAAAGGTTCAGTGGGTTTATGAT
>NZ_JBKCVI010000187.1:0-5856 GCF_046317795.1 Flavobacterium sp.
GCAAATTTAGAAGGTTATGCCTATGGAAATTCCTTTGATGTGGTTTATGACAATGTCAAAACCATTAGTTTTTTCGGCGAATTGAAAGCTGAATTTTCTAAAAATGTTTCTTTTGGTGTCAACGGAACTTTCAGTAGTTATTCGATGGATGTTCAAAGGGAAGCATGGAATTTACCTGCTATAAAATTAGGAGCTAATCTCGACGTAGACATTACTCCAAAATGGTATTCGGGGATGAGTTTGTTTTTTGTAGGTCAAAGGGAAGACCAGTTTATCCGAAGTTCTATTTTAATTGATTATCCAATTGAGAATGTAACTTTAAAAAGCTATTTCGATTTGAATGCCCATGTTGGATACAAGTACAGCGAGCGCATGACTTTTTTCCTCAAGGGAAACAATTTAGCCAATCAAAATTACCAACGCTGGTTAAATTATCCGGTGCAAGGAATTCAAGTATTGGCTGGCGCGAGTTATAAATTTGATTTTTAATTTTTCTAACCACGAAGCACACGAAGTTTTGCACCAAGCGCACTATTTCTTTGTGAACCTTGTGCCTTCTTAGTGAGCTTAGTGGTTAAATTACAATATGACTATAAAACAACAAATTCTCAATCGATACAAGCAACTTCTTCAAGACCGAATCGATGTTTTTCAAGACATGATTTCAGGATTGACAGAAGATGCACAAAACGATGCCAAAGGTTCGGCGGGTGATAAGCACGAAACCGCTTTATCGATGATGCATATCGAGCAAGAAAAATTGAATTATAAGCTTAAAGAAGTATTAGAACAAAATAAAATACTAAATACTATTGATGAAACTATTACTCACAAAGTTATTGCCTTAGGAAGTTTGGTTACTGTAAATGAAATGATGCTTTTTATTTCAACAGCATTGCCTAAAATCATTCTTAACGACAAAACCATTTTTGCTGTTTCACCTCAATCACCTTTGGGAAGCAAGCTGATGGGGAAAGAAGTTGGGTTTGAATTTGAACTCCAGGGTAAGAACTATAAGATTGCCTTTGTTGAGTAAGTCTAACCCTAAAATAGTATATTATGAAAACCAATCTAATCCTCGTTTTTATGCTGGTTGTTGGCCAGATAAAAGCACAGAATCCTGAGTTTAAACAGTATGATAACGGATTAATTTATTCCGATGTTGCGATGGGCAAGTTAAAGCACATTGTAGATTCCCTCAATTTGAAGTTTAAGGTTTGTGATGTGAATAAAAAATTTTATTCAAATCGACAGACAATTGCGCATCACATTTCATTAGAAGTAAAGCAAGTAAAGGAAGCTAAAGCAGATATTGATATGAATATCAGTTTTGATGAATTCGTTAAAAAATATCCTAAGGCCAAAGTTGTTGAAAAATTAGTTCTAATCGCCACTACTTATAAAAATTACCGCGATGAAAACGAACTGGAATTTTTCAATATGGAATTATCTGAAAACAGTAACTTCAGTCTTTCATTTGAAAATAAAAACGAATCTGAGGTAATTCATGGCAATTGGATTTATAATTATAATGAAAAAACTAAATATTCTGATGAAGATATTCAAGCTTACTATATTTTAAAACCTTTCGAATCGCTTGAATTGCCGGAGAAATATTCCCGTTTAATTCAATATTCGGATTGTTTAATTGATACAACTGCTACAGTATTTACTAATAAAGCTAAAAATTCTGGTGTTCGTTATTATAGTGATACATTAACAAAAGCCAGAGTATTTATTCAATATGTTGATCAGGTATTGAAGCGACCAGAATTTGAGCCCGAGAAGTTTGATGTTTTGATAGGTATGGATACTATCGATTTTGATAAACCCAATAAAAAATTGAGTAAAAAGAAAAGAGAAGAAAGTAACAGAAAAAGGGTTATTATTGAAAAAGAATTCGAAGTTTTTCAGGATAAAATGAATGCTTGGCAAGAGAAACGACTTAGCCGTATAGACTCACTAAAGAATAATGATTCAAGTTTTATGACCAAACTAATGGAAGCTTATACTGAATCTAAAGAAAATAAGTCTTCTAATGATCAGTTTGAAGAATATGTTGGATTATATATTTCAAAGGATGCCGAGCTCGAGTTGAAAAGAAATAGAAGGGTTGTTGGTGGTTGCAGTATGGACGATAGCCCGCGAATACATGCCTTGAATATTGCTTTGCTTTCTGCTGAAACTACGAAATGGGAAATCTTTTTGCAATCTCATCTTAACATTATGAATGATCGCTTTGACAGGGTTAGTGACGGTGGTTGGGCGCAACAAGGAAGAAGCACTTACATTAGAGAAATAGAAGATTTGAATATCAATGTGCTCGATTTGCTTTTTGGAATTTCTTTAAGGGTAAATAACGCAGCTGAAAATCATTATTACGGAAGCATAAGTCGTTTGGGAAGAGCTTTGTCAGAAAGCAAGAATCAAATTGACTTTGAAAATAAATCTTTGGCAATGATTGAAGATAACGACTTGGATATCTACAATAGATTACTGATTTACTTCTTATTCAGGAATTACAACAATTACCTGCCAAATGAATTTCAGCAAAAACAAAATATAGAAAGACTCAAAATTTCAATTTCCAAATTACCCGATTATGTTGCTTCTAAAATAGTTTTAAATTAAAATAGTAAAGGGCTGTCTTCGGATAGCCTTTTTTACACTTTCTAACTCAAAACTTTGTTTTCCTATTTTTTAAATTTCATAAATTAATATTATTTTATTTTTTAGTTATAAATTATAATTAATTTAGTGATTATATTTTTAATTTATAACTATTATTCCATCTTTGCCCTATTAAATTAATGTCACCCTGAGCGCAGTCGAAGGGAAAATATACTAAAAAAAATATGTGCGGAATTGTATGCGCTTTCGATTTAAAACAAAAAGCAGAAGTTTTAAGACCACAAGTGTTGGAAATGGCCAAAATCATCCGTCATCGCGGTCCCGATTGGAGTGGGATTTTCAGTAATGATAAAGCCATTATGGCTCACGAACGCTTGGCTATTGTTGACCCAGCTTCGGGAAAACAACCATTGTTTAGTCAAGATGGAAAATTAGTTTTGGCAGCTAATGGCGAAATCTACAATCATAGATCATTACGCAAACAATTTGAAGGGAAATACCAATTTCAAACCGAAAGTGATTGCGAAGTTATCCTTGCCTTATACAAAGAAAAAGGCGTTCATTTTATTGATGAAATGAACGGAATTTTCGGATTTGCTATTTATGATGTCGATAAAGACGAGTATTTTGTAGCTCGAGACCATATGGGAATTATACCATTATACATCGGTTGGGATCAACATGGAACGTTTTATGTAGCTTCCGAATTGAAAGCGTTGGAAGGGTATTGCACCAAAATCCAATTATTTCCTCCAGGACATTATATGACCAGTAAGGACGGCGAATTTGTACAATGGTACAAGAGAGAATGGACAGATTATGATAATGTAAAAGACAATAAAACCAATATTAATGAAATAAAAGTAGCTTTGGAAGCAGCGGTTCACCGTCAGTTGATGAGTGATGTTCCTTATGGCGTGTTACTTTCTGGCGGATTGGATTCATCCATTACTTCGGCTATAGCCAAAAAATATGCCCAAAAAAGAATTGAGTCGGGTGACACACAAGAAGCGTGGTATCCACAATTGCACTCTTTTGCAGTGGGATTAGAAGGTTCACCCGATTTAGCGGCAGCAAAAGTTGTTGCTGATTATATTGGCACCATTCACCATGAAATTAAATTTACCATTCAAGAAGGATTAGATGCTATTCGTGATGTGATTTACAATCTTGAAACCTATGATGTGACTACCATAAGAGCATCCACACCCATGTGGTTAATGGCAAGAGTTATTAAATCGATGGGAATAAAAATGGTGCTTTCAGGAGAAGGTTCAGACGAATTGTTTGGAGGTTATTTGTATTTCCATAAAGCACCCAATGCTCGAGAATTCCATGAAGAAACGGTTCGTAAATTGAGCAAATTACACATGTATGATTGTTTGCGTGCTAATAAAAGTTTGGCCGCATGGGGAATTGAAGGTCGTGTACCATTTCTAGACAAAGAATTTATGGATGTCGCAATGCGAGTAAATCCACAAGACAAAATGATTAATCCAGAACATCCAATGGAAAAATGGGTTTTGCGCAAAGCATTTGAAGACATGCTTCCCGAAAGTGTGGCTTGGAGACAAAAAGAACAATTTAGTGATGGTGTAGGTTATAGTTGGATTGATACGTTGAAAGCTACCGTTGCTGCTGAAATTTCGGATGAGCAATTAGCCAATGCCAAATACAAGTTTCCGTTGCAAACGCCAACATCCAAAGAAGAATATTATTATCGTTCTATTTTTAACGAACATTTCCCAAGCGATGCGGCTGCATTATGTGTACCACAAGAAGCGAGTGTCGCTTGTAGTACTAAAATTGCCTTAGAATGGGATGAAGCGTTTAAAAATATGAATGATCCATCGGGTAGAGCCGTGGCGAATGTGCATGATGATGCCTATGTGAAATAACAATAGCAATTTCAAAAATCAAAATCAAATTCAAAATTCAATGTCAATAGTTAATCAATAAATTATTTAGCTAAAGTTTTTCCTTCTCAAATTTTCAGGACTACATGAAATTGTTTGTTTTGAAAATTTGTTTTTTCTATCCTTTTTAATTGTTCTTAGTTGAAATTATCATTGTAATTGATTTTTGACATTGATTTTTGACATTGTAATCGACACTTTTTTGTTAATAACTTAAAGGTTTTAAACTCGATTTGGAATAGGAAATCCTATGTGTTTTGTTATATTTGCGTGTTAGACAAAAAATAGATTTTTTACCCTAAAATAATATGAGCGACGAGATTAAAAAGAACAGTTATTCAGCCGATAGTATTCAGGCATTAGAAGGAATGGAGCATGTAAGAATGCGTCCTTCCATGTATATTGGAGATACTGGAGTTAGAGGTTTGCACCACTTGGTTTATGAAGTAGTTGACAACTCTATCGATGAGGCATTAGCTGGACATTGCGACACGATTGGTGTAATAATTAATGAAGACAATTCAATTACCGTTGAAGATAACGGTCGTGGAATTCCGGTAGACATGCACAAAAAAGAAGGTGTGTCCGCTTTGGAAGTAGTAATGACCAAAATTGGTGCCGGAGGAAAATTTGACAAAGATTCCTATAAAGTTTCTGGTGGATTGCATGGTGTAGGAGTTTCGTGTGTAAATGCACTTTCTGACCATTTGCGTGCAACTGTTTACCGCGATGGGAAAATATATGAGCAAGAGTACGAAAAAGGAAAATCAATGTATCCGGTTAAACAAATTGGTGAAACAACCAAAAGAGGAACGATGGTTACATTTAAACCTGATGCAACTATTTTCACACAAACATTAGAGTATTCCTATGATACCATAGCAGCTCGTATGCGTGAACTTTCTTTTTTGAATAAAGGAATTACGATTACGCTAACTGATAGAAGGCATACAAAAGAAAACGGCGATTTTGAAGGTGAAGTTTTTCATTCAAAAGAAGGATTGAAAGAATTCGTTCGTTTCCTTGATGGCAATCGTGTACCAATCATTAGCCATGTGATTAGCATGGAACATGAAAAGGGCGAAATTCCGGTTGAGGTAGCATTAATTTATAATGATAGTTATGCTGAGAATATATTTTCTTATGTAAACAATATCAACACACACGAAGGAGGAACGCACTTGCAAGGTTTCCGTATGGGTTTAACTCGTACGTTGAAAAAATATGCGGATGCTTCGGGATTATTAGAAAAATTAAAATTTGAAATTTCGGGTGATGACTTCCGTGAAGGATTGACCGCTATTATTTC
>NZ_JBKCVI010000188.1:0-7995 GCF_046317795.1 Flavobacterium sp.
TGATAGTTTTATAATGGTTTACAATAGGTTTTCCATCAGTGAAATTCCATATATACTTGGAAAAACTGCCAAACTCTTCCTGCACTTTCATAAAAGCAATGGCATTGGTAATCGTTGCTCTAATCTTTAATTGGTTTCGGATAATGCCAGCATCTTGAAGCAATGCTGTAACTTTGTTTTCGTTATAATTGGCAATTTTCTTGTAGTCGAAAAAGTCAAATGCCTTTCTAAAATTGTCTCTTTTTTTCAAAATAGTGTACCAACTCAAACCCGCTTGAAAGGTTTCCAAAACTAAAAATTCAAACAGTTTATCATCATCATAAACGGGATTTCCCCATTCGTTATCGTGATAATCTCGGTACAAATCGTCTTTTTCGCACCAAGCGCAGCGTGTTTTGGATTTCATTTTCTAACAATTTTTTTTTTCGCTGCTGCTGTCGAAAAACTTTCTTGGCTTTCTTCCGAAACTTTCATTATTTCGGTCAAATGTGTTTTATATTCTTTGGTTGTTAAAGGTTTTCCTGTTGTTGTGAAGCAGTAAACATCATTGTTAATGAGCTCCTCAATTTGATTTAATAGTTGTTCATTTTCTATAGCTAAAATACGATGAACAATGTTACTACGTTGTGTTTCTAAATTCATAACTTTTAATTTTATCAAATGTATTAATTATTTTCCATGAATATATTTTTCAATTAATGAATGGCCTAAATAGATAAGCGGTGTCATTAAGATTGCAATGATTAATTTAACAAAATAACCTGTAAATGCTGATGTAATAAAAACTTCTGTCGTCATTTTTCCTGTCATCCAAAAAGCAATACCCAAGACAATAAAACTATCAAACAATTGCGAAATCACCGTAGAACCAGTGCTTCGCAGCCAAATCATTTTATTGCCCGTTCTGTTTTTTACAAAATGAAATATAGTAACATCAATTAACTGAGAAACTAAGAATGCCGTTATGCTACCCACGATAATCCACATGCTTTGCCCAAAAACACCGTTAAATTGGGCATCGGTTACCAAGTTTTTCCCATCAACGGCAGGAATTTGCATCGCTAAATAAAGAATTACAAAAGTATAAGCAATCAAACTTGCCGTGATTAGCGATAGCTTCCGAACGCCTTTTTCACCAAAATAGTCATTGATTAAATCGGTAGTAATAAATACAATGGGCCAAGGTAAAATCCCAATACTCATTACCGCTGAACCCACCTGAATTAATTTTCCGCCTATGAGTTCGGCGACAACAGCATTGGTTATAAAAATGCCTGCTAAGACAACATAAACTGTGTCTTTTTTTGATTGAAACATAAAAAGTAATATTTATGAGAAAAAACCAAATATACTTTTTTTAAAAAATAAAAAAAAGGTATTTCAATTAAGAAACACCTTTTTAAGAATGTAAAGTTTTGTAAATAATCTAATTATCCTAGAGCAACTCTTTTGAAACCAGTAATTTCAACGTTGAATCCTTTAACATAATCGCCTACTTTTTTACTATCATCTTTGATGAAGTTTTGGTCTAATAATGCTTTCTCTTGATCTAAAGTTGTATTATCAGAGATGAAACGTTGTACTTTTCCTGGAATAATTTTATCCCAAATTTGTTCTGGTTTCCCTTCCGCTTTTAATTCTGCTTTAGCATCTTCTTCTGCTTGTTTTAAAACTTCGTCAGTCAATTGAGAGAAAGAGATATATTTAGGAACATTTTTCAAAGTTTTTCCTAAACGTTTTGCTTCTTCATTTTCTTTTTCGATTACAGCAATACGAGCAGCAAGTTCAGAGGCAACAAAAGCAGGATCAAAATCTTTGTAAGATAATGTATCAGCTCCCATAGAAGCTACTTGCATAGAGATGTCTTTTGTTAAAACGTCAGCGTTGGCAATTGGTGCAGAAATGGCAGTTAATGCAGCAATTTTGTTCACGTGAACATAAGATCCAACGAAAGCACCTTCTAAGATTTCAAAACCACCGATTTCTATTTTTTCACCGATAACACCAGTTTGTTCGATTAATTTTTCAGCCACAGTAATTCCGTTGAAATCTGATGCTAAGAATGCTTCTTTAGAAGAGAAGTGGATTGCTTTTTCCACTAATTCTTTGGCTAAAGTTACGAAAGCCTCATTTTTACCTACGAAATCTGTTTCGCAATTTAAAGTGATGATTACTCCTTTAGTATTGTCAGCGTTGATAAAAGAAACAGCAGCTCCTTCAGAAGAATCACGGTCAGAACGGTTAGCCGCAACTTTTTGCCCTTTTTCTCTAAGGTTTTGTATAGCTTTATCGAAATCTCCTTCCGCTTCCACTAAAGCTTTTTTACAGTCCATCATTCCTGCACCTGTAGTTTGTCTTAATTTATTTACGTCTGCAGCAGTAATTGTGATTGTTGACATAATATTTTTTATTTAAAATTAATTTTTTTGTAAAAATGATAAATTCCAAACTTAAAATTCCCACCCGAGACCAAAGGTCGAACTGGCGAAAGCAAATTCCAAGTTTAAGAAATCATCAATTAAATGACAACTTTTGGAACCTGTCTGCCGTATGGCAGGTTTGGAATTTCTTTTTTGGAATTTAATTTCTTTTATTCTTCAGATTTAGTTTCTGTAGCTTCTGCTTCTGGAGCAGCTTCTACTTCTACTGCCGCTTCCACTTCTGGAGCAACTTCTACAGCTGGTGCTTCAACTGCAGCATCTACTTCCACTACTTCTTCTGTTTCTGTTTCAGGAGCAATATCACCTTCAGATGTTTTATTAGCTAATCCGTCAATCACAGCAGCAGTTACTAAAGATAAAATTTTATCAATTGATTTAGAAGCATCATCATTGGCTGGAATAACATAATCTACTTCACGTGGATCAGAGTTGGTATCAACCATTGCGAAAACTGGAATGTTTAATTTTTGCGCTTCTTTTATGGCGATGTGTTCCGCTTTGATATCCACTACAAATAAGGCAGCTGGAAGTCTAGACATATCAGCGATAGAACCTAAGTTCTTTTCTAATTTTGAACGAAGACGATCTACTTGAAGTCTTTCTTTTTTAGAAAGTGTCATGAAAGTTCCGTCTTTCTTCATTTTATCAATAGTAGCCATTTTTTTAACAGCTTTACGGATAGTAACGAAGTTGGTTAACATACCTCCAGGCCATCTTTCTGTGATGTAAGGCATGTTACAAGCCAATGCTTTTTCTGAAACAATATCTTTTGCTTGTTTTTTGGTAGCTACAAAAAGTATTTTTCTACCTGATGCTGCAATTTTTTTCAAAGCTTCGTTAGCTTCTTCAATTTTTGCAGCTGTTTTATATAGATTGATAATGTGAATTCCATTACGTTCCATATAAATGTATGGAGCCATATTTGGATCCCATTTACGAGTCATGTGTCCAAAGTGAACACCTGCTTCTAATAATTCTTTAACGTCAATTTTGTTTGCCATTGTGTAATAGTTTACGTTCCGTTTGATTAGCAATGCGTCACCTTTTTCGCTTTAGGACATCTGCCTTTAAGACTTTGGACTGCATTTCGATGCTAAACTAATTCCCTTTTTACAAGGAATATCGACAACTTTGTTTTTAATTTCAATACTTTGTGCTGAATTCATTTCAGCAACTGTTTTTGGTAGTTTCGCTATCTTGAAAAGATACTGAAACAAGTTCAGTATTAACGTTTAGAGAATTGGAATCTCTTACGCGCTTTTTTCTGACCGAATTTTTTACGTTCTACCATTCTTGGATCTCTTGTTAGTAATCCTTCTGGTTTAAGGATGCTTCTGTTTTCAGCTTCCACTTCACACATAGCTCTTGCTAGAGCCATTCTTACAGCTTCTGCTTGTCCTGTTGAACCACCACCATATACATTTACTTTTACATCAAAGTTTTCTGCATTGTTTGTCATAGACATGGGTTGCATCACTTTGTATTGTAAAGTAGCTGTTGGGAAGTAAGTTGCAAACTCTCTTTTGTTAACAGTAATTTTTCCTGTTCCTTCAGAAACATAAACACGTGCTACTGCACATTTTCTTCTACCGATTTTGTGAATAACTCCCATTACTTAAGATCGTTTAGGTTAACGGTTTTAGGTTTTTGCGCACCATATTTGTGCTCAGTTCCTACTACTACATTTAAATTTCTGAAAAGTGCTGCACCCAATTTGTTTTTAGGCAACATTCCTTTCACTGCTTTCTCAATAAGCGAAGCAGGGTTTTTTGATTGCAAAACTTTTGCAGTCAAACTTCTTTGTCCTCCTGGATAACCTGTGTGACGAATATACGTTTTGTCGTCCAATTTGTTACCTGTAAGGTTGATTTTCTCTGCGTTGATAACTATTACGTTATCTCCACAGTCGACGTGAGGTGTATAACTTGGTTTGTATTTACCTCTAAGAATCATAGCGACCTTTGAAGCAAAACGACCTAAGTTATGACCATCAGCATCTACAATGATCCACTCTTTTGTAACAGTGGCCTTGTTTGCAGATTGTGTCTTGTAGCTTAATGCGTTCATAATTTTTTTTTAATTAAACATTCCATTCCCAATAAAGGGAGCGCAAAAGTACAATTATTTATTAATAAAGCAAATACGTTTTTTAATTTTTTATATTTACTAGTATGTTTTGCTTAATTTCCTTTTAATCAAATGACTTAGTGTAATAAAAACTGCAATTTTTGGCACATAAATCTTGCCCCATTTAAATAAATTACCAATAACTTTGCATTTATTTTGAGATGTTACAAAATATATTTTGTTATTTTTACACTTTAACCGATATAAAATGAAATCGAAAGCCACATTAAAACAAATTGCAAAAGAGTTAGGAGTTTCCGTTTCTACAGTATCAAAAGCGTTGAATGGTAGTCCAGAAATAAGCGAGCCAACCAAACAGAGGGTTCAAGAATACGCCAAATTAAAAAATTATAAACCCAATGTTATTGGTTTAAATTTAAAAAACAGAAGCACCAAGACTATTGGTGTTATCATCCCTAATATTTTAAATTCTTTTTTTGCCAAAGTTTTTACGGGTATCGAAAAAGTAGCCGATGAAAAAGGATATAAAGTGATAACTTGTATTTCCAATGAATCATTAGAGAAAGAAATCAATACATTGGAAATGTTGAGTAACGGAACAATAGATGGATTTATTTTATCTGTGGCCGAAGAAACCCAGAAATTAGAACAGTTCAATCACTTTAATAGTATTATTAACGAAGGAACACCCATTGTGATGTTTGACAGGATTTCGGATAATGTAAATTGTGATAAAGTAATCGTAGATGATTTTGAATCGGCTGTAAACGCCACAGAGCATTTAATTAAAACAGGATGTAAAAAAATCGCACTTTTTTCGGCAATTGATAATTTAAGTGTTGGGAAATTAAGAGCCAAAGGATTTTATAAAGCCATGGAAAATAATGGTTTTTCAATTGATGAAAAATTAATTATCCTGACTGATAATGAGGCCGATTTTGATAAAAAGGTAGTAGCTTTGTTTAAAAACAATACAATTGATGCTGTTTTTGCGCTTGACGAACATGCCTCAGTATCTGCGTTGAAACTGGGATTAAAAAACGGGTATAAAATCCCAGAGGAACTATCAATAATTGGTTTTGCCGATGGAGTTTGGTCAAGAAGAATGTCTCCAAGTTTGTCTACAGTTAGTCAGCATGGCCCGGAAATTGGTGAAGTTGCTGCTCAAATGTTAATTGATAAACTAGAAAGTAAGGAAGAAGGTTATACTTTCAAAACTACCGTTATCAATACAGAATTAAGACAGCGAGAATCCACAAAAAAATTAAATTAGTATTTACGATATAAATGACGCAACTAAATTAGGTTTTTTTACTCTAATTAATTTAAATTCTATTTTTATGAAAATTATAATGTTCCTTTTTTTACTTTTGATGTTTAATGTAACACTTGCTCAAGATGAAGCAGCTGTTTTTGATATTGCCAGGAAAGGAACCGTTGAACAAGCAAAAGCAATTTTAAAAGCAAATCCAAACGCATTTAACACGATTAATGCTGATGGATATTCTCCATTGATTTTAGCATGTTATAGAGGCAATAATGAAGTCGCTAAATTATTGATTGAAAATGGAAGTGATATTAATGGAAATTCTAAAATGGGAACACCTTTGATGGCCTGTGTTGTTAAAGGGAATAATGAAATTGCAAAGTTTTTAATAGAAAAAAAAGCAGACATACATCTAGCTGATACTAACGGAACTACTCCAATAATTTATGCAACAAATTTTAAAAATTACGAAGTTGTATCCCTGCTTATAAAAGCAGGAGCCGATTATACTAAAAAAGATAATAGAGGAAACTCAGCATTAGATTATGCAATTCTTTTAGACGATGACAAATTAATTGAAACCCTTAAAAATAAAAAACTATGAAAAAAATTACTTTATTAATTACTTTATTTATTGTTACTCTTGGTCAAGGGCAAACATTTTCAACTGGTACAATTCAGCTTTTTCCTGAATATTCAGTAAAAATCGATGTTACATCATCATTAGTTACTTTAACTCAAATTATGCCCAGTGACAGATGGTATGCTTTAGCATTTAATAATTCATCAATGTTATCAGGTGATATAATAGCATTTATCAATACTGCCAATATATCTGACAGACAATTGGGCGGTTTTGCAGTTCCAGCTGCTGATGCTGTTCAAAGTTGGACTACAATTTCTAATACTCTAAATGGTACTGTTCGAACAGTTGTTTCAACTAGAGCATTAAATACAGGTGAAGCAGGCGATTATGTTTTTTCTGCATCGGCTGGCTCTATTAACCTCGCTGCTGCACGTGCTGGTAATGCTACTTTTTCTTTAGCCGCACACGGTGGAAGTGCCAATGCTGCGACAACCGCTGCTTTTGGAATAACACTAGATAATTCAGAATTTGATTTAAATTCGTTTACTATGTATCCTAATCCTTCAACAAGTGCAACCACTATTCAATTACCACATAATATTTCAAAAGGAACAGTAAAAGTTTATGACAATCTTGGAAGAGTAGTTTTAAATCAAGAAATATCTAATGAAAGCAACGAATTGAATACTTCTTCGTTACCGTCAGGAAATTATCTAGTTGTTTTAAGAACAGATTATGGTAATGCTACAAAAACATTATTGGTAGAATAATCGAATTTACCTATAAAATAAAAAAGCTAAAGGTTTTTACTTTTAGCTTTTTTTTATATAATAAACTTTTCTAATTAGAAGCCGAGCTTATTTTATAAAATCTATCAATAATAATAAATCACTAACAGCTTTTTTTATTATCCAACTGCTAACTGCTCACCTTTACTGACAACTGAATACTAAAATCAATGCGCTTCCAACCAGTTTTTACCAACTCCCATTTCAACAACCAACGGAACATCCATTATAAAAGCGTTTTCCATTTCGTGTTTTATCATCGGTTGTATTCTTTCTAATTCGGAGTTGTGAACATCAAAAACCAACTCGTCATGTACTTGCAATAGCATTTTCGATTTCCATCCCGAACCGTCGGCATTTTTAGATATTAGTTTTTTATGAATATTAATCATCGCAATTTTGATGATATCAGCTGCCGAACCTTGAATAGGTGCGTTTACGGCATTTCGTTCGGCACCACTTTTTACCATCATATTGGCCGAATTAATGTCTTTCAAATAACGTCGTCTTCCTAAAACGGTTTGAACGTAACCATTTTCTCTTGCAAAATCGACTTGATTCGACATGTATGATTTTAGTTTTGGATAGGTTGCATAATAAGCATCGATCAAATCGGCACTTTCTTTTCTTGAAAGCGAAGTTTGATTGGAAAGTCCAAAGGCAGAAACACCATAAATAATCCCAAAATTCACAGTTTTCGCATTACTTCTTTGCTCCTTTGTAACTTCCTCTAACGGAACATTAAATACTTTTGCAGCGGTACTTTTATGAATATCTTCGTTGTTTTGAAACGCTTTAATCATGTTTTCTTCGCCCGATAAAGCG
>NZ_JBKCVI010000189.1:0-20539 GCF_046317795.1 Flavobacterium sp.
ATGGAAGCTGTTTGTCCTTTTGCCGCAGAAACTTCATAAGAAAAGACAATTTTATCAGCTGTTTTTTCAGAAATTATAGGGTTGTTGTTTTGCGCTATTCCATTTAGCAAAATAGTATTTTGCATAAAAGTAGTAGCTTCAAAATGGGTTTTAAAAGTTCTTGCCGAAACAAAAGCTTGGTTAGCATTGTGTTCCACACTTATTGGTTCCCAAAATTTTTCTTCCCAATTGGCATCTTCGTTGTGAACTCCAGCGTCAACATAAGGTTTGAAAATTATTTTGGCATCAGAATTTGTGGGTGTTATTTCATAATTTATCACACCAACTTCGTCTAAATCTAAAGATAGAAAACGACAAACTTTAACGTCAATTTCAGTTCCATTTTGAAGAGTGGCATTGAAAGAACGGTAATAAATTCCTTCTTTCATATTCAATTCACGACGGAATTTTGAAACCGATTTGCATGTTGCTAAATCCAAGTTTTCACCATTAATTTCGATATTGATTCCAATCCAATTGGGTGCATTTAACACTTTGGCAAAATACTCTGGATATCCGTTTTTCCACCAACCCACTTTGGTTTTATCAGGATAATAAATTCCGGCAATATAACTGCCTTGGAAAGTGTCTCCAGAGTAAAACTCTTCAAAATTGGCACGTTGTCCCATGGCACCATTGCCAATACTAAATAAACTTTCGGAGGATTTTACTTTATCTGCATCAAATCCTTCTTCAATAATCGACCAATTGTTTGGTTTTATATAATCTTGATTCATAAGCCCCTCTTAATCTCCCCAAAAGGGAGAAAACTAATAGTTAATAATTATTTTATTTTTCAGTCCTCTATAAAGCCCCTCCTTTGGAGGGGTTGGGGAGGCATAGCGCTTCAATGAATGAAACATCCATAAAAGTAAAATCACTAAAATTGTACTTTGCTTCGTGTAATATTTTTTTGTCTCCAATACCGACACTTACCATATTGGCAGTATTAGCAGCTTGAATTCCTGCAACTGAATCTTCAAAAACTATTGAATTTTCGTTGGAGGTGTTTAATAATCTTGCTGCTCTTAGAAAAACTTCTGGGTCTGGTTTTGCATTAGACACATCATTTCCATCAACTATGGCATCAAAAAGAGGTAAAATTCCTGTTTTTTCTAAAATAGGTCTCGCATTTTTACTAGCTGAACCTAAGGCAATCAGTTGATTTTTTTCTTTAATAAATTCTAATATATGAAAAACTCCAGGAAGAATTTCACTTTGATCCATGTCAACTAAATAGGACAGATAATCTTCGTTTTTTTGGATTAGCCATTTGTTTTTGTCTTCTTGAGTGGCCTTTATTTTTCCCAATTCTAAAATAATATCTAGAGAGCGAACACGACTTACTCCTTTTAAATGCTCATTGTGTTCTGGTGTAAATTCTATTCCTAATTGTGAAGCTATTTTTTGCCAAGCCAAAAAATGATATTTAGCGGTGTCAACAATAACGCCATCAAGATCGAATATAAATGCTTTTTTATTCATTGATGTCAATCTTTTTATTGGTAGAAACAGTTAATGTTAATAATCCTGCCAGTATCATAGAACAACCTCCAACAATTAATGCATAAATAGGTTCACTGTTAAAAAATTCTTTCACTAAAAACCCTAAAATTGTTCCTGCGACAATTTGAGGAATTACAATAAAAAAATTAAAAACGCCCATGTAATACCCCATTTTGTTGGATGGTAATGCTCCCGAAAGCATAGCGTATGGAATCGATAAAATACTTGCCCAAGCAATTCCAACACCAACCATGGCTAATAGTAATCCAACTTTGTCTGAAAGGAAATAAACGGAAATTAAACCAATACCTCCAGCAATTAAAGCTAACATGTGTGTAAATTTATTACTTGTTCTTCTTGCTAATACTGGTAATAAAAAAGCTACTGCTGCTGCAACACCATTATAAACAGTAAACATCACCGAAACCCAGTCTGCTGCATCATTATAAATTTTTGAAGTAGAGTCTGAAGTTCCAAAAACGTGACCAGTTACTGCTTTTGTCGTATAAATCCACATAGAAAAAAGGGCAAACCAAGAAAAAAACTGTACCCAAGCGAGTTGTTTCATGGTTTTAGGCATATTTAATAAATCGGTAATTATTACGGTAAATCCATTTCTAATATCACTTTTACGTAATTGAGAAACTAAGGCAAAAAGAAATCCGACTACTAGTAATCCTATGGAAAGAATATAAAGTTCTTTATGTTCATTGCCTTCACCTTTTGAGTTTATATGATGAACATATATAGAAAAAATGGTTCCAATTGCTAAAAGAAATAATCCTATGGTAAATTGTCTTTTTATGGTTACGCCACTTTGAGTGGCCATTTTTTCTTGGTAATTTTTTGTGGCGTTTTCTTTTTTTGAATCTTCAAATGCCTCCAATTCTTCTGGTGAGTATTCTTTAGACTTGAGAACTGTCCATAATACGGCTAAAAAAAAGACAATTCCACCTACATAGAATGACCATTTTACAGATGAAGGAATAATTCCTTCTGGCGCTGTATTTTCAATTCCGAACCAATTTGTAAAAATGTATGGTAGTGCCGAACCTACTACTGCACCAATTCCAATGAAAAAACTTTGCATTGCAAAACCTAAAGTTCTTTGTCTCTCAGGAAGATTATCACCAACAAAAGCTCGGAAAGGTTCCATAGAAATGTTGATGGAGGAATCCATAATCCAAAGAGTTCCAATGGCTATCCACAATGTTGGTGAGTTTGGCATTATAAATAATGCAACAGCAGATAAAATCGCCCCAACTAAAAAGTAAGGTCTTCTTCTACCTAATCTAGTCCATGTTCTGTCTGAAAAGTAACCTACAATTGGTTGAATAATTAAACCAGTTAAAGGTGCTGCCAACCAATAAAGACCAATTTTGTCAACATCGGCACCAAGTGTATCAAAAATTCTTGAAGTATTTGCGTTCTGCAAAGCAAAACCAAACTGTATTCCTAAGAAACCGAAACTCATGTTCCAAATTTCCCAGAAACCTAATTTACGCTTTTCCATTATCGTAATTTAATGATTTATAATACGATAAGCGCTATGCTTATCAAAACTTGAATTTATTTTCGAAGTAAAAGTACAAGCTTTGATAATTGCTGTAAATATAGTAAAGAATTTAAATTGTGACGGTTTTCAATTAAAAAAAATCAGACAACAACTAACGAAAACGTTTTTTGTTGATAACAAAAGTGCTATTTGGTTGACTCTCTTTCCACAAGTTCGGTTTCAATCACCTCTGTTGTGTATTGTTCTTCCTCTTCTTCCTGCTCGTTTTCTAGTCTTTCGATGAGCATTTTCGCCGCTTTACCACCCATTTTAAATCCGTTTTGACCAACAGTAGTAATACTTGGCGTAGAGTATTTTGAGATTATTCCATCAGTAAAACCAATAATGGATAGGTCATCTGGGACTTTAATACCATGTTTATATGCCATTTTGATAGCAGTTACAGCAAATATTTCGTTGACAGCAAAAATGGCATCTAATTCGTTGTTCAAAATTAAATTTTCAATAGAGGTTTCGAAATGTTCGGTATCTTCAATTTTTAAAATAATTTCTTCATTAACTTTTAAATCATTATTTTTTAAAGTTTTTATGTATCCATCAGTACGGAGTTTACCAACGCTTACATAATCGACTGTAGTTATTAAAGCTATTTTTTTAAATCCTTTGTCAATTAAAAATTGCGTAGCATTGAAAGCGGCTAAAGTATCGTCAATAATAACTTTATCGCATAAAATATCATTGGTAACTCGGTCAAACATTACCACTGGCATTCCTTGGTTGATGACCTCAAGAATATGATGAAAATCTTTTTTTTGCTGCGTTTCTTTAGATAGTGACATTATAAATCCATCAATACTACCGTTGGCCAACATTTCCATGTTGATGACTTCTTTGTCAAACGACTCGTCTGACAAACAAACAATAACGTTATAGCCATTTTCATTGGCTACATTTTCGACACCACTGATGACTGTGGCAAAAAAATGATGAATAATTTCGGGAATAATAATACATATTGTTTTTGTCTTTCTATTTTTTAAACTTAACGCAATATTATTGGGTTTATAATTATATAGTTTCGCAAATGCTTGTACTTTTTGACGAGTATCTTCGCTTATTTCCAAACTGTTTTTTAACGATTTTGAAACGGTTGAAATTGATACATCAAGTTCTTTTGCGATTTCTTTTAATGTTACTTTTCTTTTCATTTTAATAATATGATAAATACTGATTTCCGAATAAAGATATATTTTATTTTTTATTTTCTTAATTTTAGTGCTAATAAAATGAAATGTTGAAAAAGTTTTCAACACGCAAACGTTTTCGTGTCATATTTTGCAATTATTTTACTTGTAAAACGTTATTTTTACATAAATTTAACATTCGAAGTAATAGTACAGGCACAAAAGCAAATTTTTAACCTAAACAAAATGTATGAAAACAATTTACAAAAAGTTGTTATTTTTATTCCTAACACTACCTTTTAGCGTTTTTGCACAGAACACTTTGAGTGGTGTTGTACTTGATGCAAAATCAAACCTCCCTTTGCCAGGAGTAAACGTAGTAGTTCAAGGTGCAAATAGTAGCACTTCAACTGACCTCGACGGAAAATTTAAATTAGGAGGCCTAAAAAGTGGGGACAAGATTGTCTTTTCTTATATAGGGTATAACTCCAACACGTTAAACTATTCTGGACAAAAAGAAGTAAGTATTTCACTTGAAGAAAGTGCCAATCAATTACAAGAAGTGGTTGTGCAAGTAGGATATGGAACTGCGAAAAAGAAAGATGCTACTGGATCGGTTGCTGTTATTTCCTCTAAAGATTTTAACAGAGGTGCTGTTTTATCTGCCGATCAGCTATTAGTTGGTAAAGCGGCTGGAGTTAGAATAACTAATAACGGTGGAGAACCCGATACGGCTCCAAACATTAGAATCAGAGGGCTTTCATCTTTAAAAGCTGAAGCTGCACCATTAATTGTTATTGACAATGTACCTATCGACAATCGATTGGCTGCTGGTCAGGGAAATCCATTATCATTAATTAATCCTAATGATATTGAGTCTTTTACCATTTTGAAAGATGCCTCTGCGACTGCTATTTATGGTTCTAGAGCATCAAATGGAGTTATTATTATAACTACTAAAAAAGGGTCTAGTGGGGCACCTCAATTCAGTTATTCTTCTACTTTTTCATCTTCTAAAGCGAATAAGTTAATTGACGTTAGAGATGGTAATGAGTTTAGAGATTTTATTGTTAGCGAACATCCTGATTTAACAAATAGTTTAGGTATTGATGATCCTACTAACTTTCTAGTAGACGATCCAGCAACACCTAATGTAATTGAAGGAAGAATATTATCAAACACCAACTGGCAAGACCAAATATTCAGAAATAGTTTTAGCCAAGATCATAATTTTAGTGCTAGAGCTGCTATTTTTGGGGATGTTCCTTTTAGAGCATCGATTGGGTATAACAATACACAAGGTATTATAAAAACAAATGATTATTCAAGAATCTCAGCTGGTTTTAAGGTAACCCCCTCTTTTTTTAACAAACACTTAAAGGTAGATGTAAATGCTAAGGGTTTTAGTTCCAAAAAGAACGCTATAGATGTAGGAGCTAATATAGGCGCTGCTCTAAATATGGATCCAACTAAACCGGTTTTTGGCGATTCAACTCCTGATAATCGTTTTGGTGGTGCAAATGCTTATTACCAACTAGTTTCTAACCCAAACGTTCAAGGTTGGGATGGGGTATATCGTATAGAAGGGCAGTTAAATCCTTTGGCTAGATTAGAGCAACGTGATCGTCCTGAGAGTATCGACAAATTTTTAGGTAATATTGAGTTTGATTATAAAATGCACTTCTTACCTGAGTTAAGAGCTGTTGTGAACTTAGGTATTGAAACGTCTCAATCTAGTATAAGAGAGAGTTTTTCTGAAAGAGCTTTAGAAACATATAGAATAGTTAGCACTACGCCCATCTCCGATACTTATGTATTTAATCCGGGATTAAACTATAAAGAACGTCAAACCATAGACAACAAAACTATTGATGCTTATTTGGTTTATTCAAAAAAATTAACCGGTCTTGTTACAAGATTTGAAGGACAAGCAGGTCATACGTTTCAAAGTTTTGTAAACCAAGGCATTAAAGATATTTATAGATATAATTTGGTTACAGGTGAAAGAGAGCCTGTAATTAATCCTCAAAATGTTAATAATAGGTACTACGGAAAGATGACCTTGGAGTCTTACTTTGGTAGAGCAAATGTTGATTTGTTAGACAAATATTTATTTACCTTTACCTTAAGAGCGGACGCCTCTTCCTTATTCCCTCGTGACAGAAGATGGGGTTATTTTCCTGCTGCTGGTGTAGCATGGAAGTTGAAAGAAGAGAGTTTCTTAAAAAATTCTAAAGTTTTTAACGACCTTAAATTGCGTTTAGGATATGGAGTAACCGGTAATAGTGATATAAGAAATGAAAGTTATTATCCTTATACGCCATTATTCTCTCCAGGAGATCCTTCAGGGCAGTACCTGCCTGGAGTTAATATTTATTCTGCAAATGCATTTAATCCTAATCTTACATGGGAGGTAACTGCAACAACTAATGTTGGTTTGGATTTTGATTTATTTAAAAATGGTGTTTTATCAGGAAGTATTGATGCCTATATTAGAAAAACTACAGACTTATTAATCAAAGCTCCTTTCCCACCAGGACAATTTTTAACAAATTCATTTACAAAGAATGGTGCTGATATGACTAATAAAGGGATTGAAGTTAGTTTGTTAGGTAAAGTTATATCATCAGATGAAATGAATTGGTCTATAAACGGTAATATTTCCTATAATATTGGTAATCTTGATAGAATTGAGGGCGGCTCTAGAGTTGCAGTAGAGTCTGGTGGCTCATTACCTGGTATCGGCAGACAATTGTCTTACCATGTTGTAGGTCAACAACCTCAAGTTGCTTGGGTATTTGAGCAAGTTTATGATAATGCAGGTCAGCCAATACCTGAAGCTTTTGTAGATAGAAATGGTGATGGAGTTATTACTGATGAAGGAGATAAATATTATGTGCCATTGATACCAAATTGGACTTTCGGTTTTGGCACCTCATTCAATTATAAAAATTTTGATTTCAATGCTAGTTTCAGAGGGCAATTAGGAGGAAATGTGTTTAACGCTGTCGAATACCAATATGGATGGAATGATAGACCTCGACCAAATGCAGGTGGAGCAGCTTTGAATAATAATTTAAATGGAAATTTAGCTTTTGATAATACAAATGGAAATACTGCAGTTTCAGATTATTTTATCCGTGATGCCACTTTCTTACGATGTGAAAGCATATCTTTGGGGTATAAATTTGAAAAATTAGTAAAATCTGCTTCTGTTCGCTTGTATGTAGGGGCAAATAATTTATTTTTACTTACTAAATATTCAGGACAAGATCCAGAAAACTTTAATGGTATTGATGCTAATTTTTATCCAAGACCAAGAGTGTTTAATATGGGCGTAAATATTGATTTTTAAAAAAATAAACTATGAAAAAAATAATTAGAAATTTAGCAACGGCTTTTGTTATTCTGGCTTTTAGTTCTTGCTCGAATGAGTTAGACACTAAGCCCTTAGTGGAACAATCTTTTGAAAATTTGCTTCAACAAGATCCAAATGCAGCAAAAGGATTGTTGTCACGAATGTATGCAACCTTTGCCTTAACGGGATCAAGTGGTCCTGGTAGTTCGGATATTCAAACTCCCGATGCTGGAGAAAGTGGTTTCATAAGAGGAATCATTAATTTACAAGATTTTTCGGCAGATGCGATGAAAAATCGATGGGGTGATGATGGTTTAGACCAATTGACTACGACTTCAAACTGGACTCCAAGTAATAAATTCTTCAGGTATTTATTTGATAGAGTCTATTATACGGTGCCACAAACTACAAACCTAATACTAGCGTTAAATAACACTAGTGTTCCTGATAAAGCGCTATATATTAGTGAATTGCGTTTTTTACGTTCTTTAGCATATTACTATATGATTGATTGTTTTGGAAAAGGGGTTTTAGTGACTACAGAAAATTATGGTACAGCAACTCCACTTCCTGAAGCAAGCAGAACGCAATTGTTTAATTATGTTGAAAGTGAATTATTAGCTATAGAAAATGAACTTCCTATGACTAACGAGTACGGTAGAACAAACCGATCTGCTTGTAGGATGCTATTAGCAAAATTATATCTCAATGCAGGAGTTTATACTGGTACTGAAAGATATAATGACGCTTTAACTTACATTAACAAAGTAATTACTGAGGGTGGTTATACTTTAGCGCCTAACTTTTTACAAAATTTTTCTGCAGATAACAATACATCACAGGAAATCATCTTCCCTTTAATTGCTGATGCTTTAACCAGTCAAAGTTATAGTAATACTACTTATTTGGTTAACGGTAGTTTAAATAGCGATACAATGCCATTAAGTACTTTTGGAGCCACTGAAGGATGGGGTGGGCATAGAGCTACCAAAGCTTGGTATGGATTATTCGGTGCTACTGCTGCTGATTTAGCAGCTTCACCAGATGTTAGAGCATCTCTTTTTTGGACAACAAGTCACACTTTTGAAATGAACGATTACAAAGTATGGGTTAATGGTTATCCTTCTACAAAGTTTAGAAACGCTAATTTTACGGGAACATCTACACCAACTGGTTTCTCAAGTACAGATTTTCCAATGTTTAGATTAGCAGATGCTTATCTAATTTATGCTGAATGTGCTTTAAGAGGCGCAGCTGGAGCTTCAAATTCGCAAGCACTAACTTATGTAAACGCAATACGTTCAAGAGCAGGTGCTGCAGCAGTAGTAAGTTCAGGATTAACGTTAGATTTTATTTTAGACGAAAGAGGAAGAGAATTAAATTTTGAAGGGCATAGAAGAATTGACTTAATCCGTTTTGGAAAATTTACTGGTGGTAGTTATCTATGGCCTTGGAAAGGAAATGCATTAAATGGCACTTCAATTCCAGATACCTATAAATTATATCCTTTACCACAAACAGCTTTGGATGCTAATAATAATTTAACTCAAAACCCTGGTTATTAATAGTATAATATAGTAAATATGAAAAACATTTTAAAAGCAATATGTTCTGCCATAATTTTAACTGGGGTCATCTCTTGTGAAGACACTAAAGATCCCAATGTATCGCCAAATGGTTTTGAACTTAGAAAAGACGGTACAGTAACTTCTCCCTCGGTTTTAACTCAAGCCACAGCGACTGATGTTTTTGGTAAGTTTGAATGGGATAGTGCCAATAATGGACCAGCCACAGTTTCAAGTTATACTTTACAAGTATTTGATCATAATGATACCTCCTTATCTAATCCTGTTGAATATACTGGTAACGGTTTGGTAATCAGTCCAACTTCTAGAAAAGCCACTTTAACAGTTGCAGAATTTAATACATTATTAAATGGCTTACCTACTTTTAAATGTAGTGAAATGGATGTTGATGTAAGAATAAAATCAGTTTTGGGTATTAATCCTAATCCCTACATTCAATATTCTAATCCAATTAATGTAAAAGTTACGGCCTATTCTTTAAAATTGCCTGTAATGGCTTTTGTAAAAGCAGGAAATACGCCCTCAACTGAGCCACGAATAGCTGCTTCAACTCCAACATCTAATACAGATTATGTGGGGTATATGTATTTAGAACCGGGTAATTATAAATTTTACCAACCAGATGCGTGTCAGGATTTCACAACACCAACTATTTATGGTGGAGGCGCAATAGCAGGTTCATTGAGTTCAGCAACCAGTGCACCTAGTATTGCAGTAGCAACAGCAGGTCACTATTTAGTAAAGGCTAATTTATCAAATAACACTTATACTTTAACCCCGTTTACAACATTTGGTGTATTTGGCACAGCCACAAGATCTGGACTTGGAACTGGATTTCAAGTGCCATTTGACTATGATGCTGCTACCAAAACATGGACTAAAGAAATGGATTTAATAAGAGGAAAAAAGTTCAAATTTAAATCGAATCTTTGGACAGGAACTTTGGTTGTGCCACCGTTACCAAACCCGCCTTATGCACCAGGAACGGCATCATCATCAGTTTCTATTTTAGGTAAAACCGCAACACCATTTAGTTTGGAAGAGAATAGTACAGCAGGGCAGGGCGATATAACAGTTCCCGGAACAGATGATGGAACAAGAGACAAATATAAAATTGAACTTGATGTAAGTAAACCAAGAAATTACACCTACAAGTTAACTATTGTACCAAATTAAAAAAAAAGATCTCAAAACAAAAAGGGCAGCTTCTATCAGCCCTTTTTAACAAATTATGTTATGAAAAAAAATGGTTTTTTAAGTTTTATTTTTGTGTTGTTTGCGGCCTCAGTTTTTGCTCAAGTAACCATTTCTCCCGCTACTTTTAATGTAACCGATCCAGTTACCATTACAGTGACGTTTCCAATCACCACATGCAATACTATGGGGAATGCTCCAACAAAAGTCTATATGCATGCCGGAATTGGAGATACAACAAATGCTTTCGGCTTTTCGGTAGTAGGTAACTGGGGTCAAGATGATACAATTGGACAGATGTCAAATTCAGGTCCAGGTATTTACAGTATTACAATTACTCCTAGTACTTATTTCGGAATAAATGCAACCCAACAAGCCAGTGCTACTCGAATGGGTATGGTGTTTAGAAATGCAACTGGTTCGCAAACTTTGAAAAAAGCACCGGCTTGTAACGATTTTATTTACAACGTTGGATTTTTTCAAACAAGTTTAACTATTCCAACAGAGAATAGTACAACAATTATTAATTCAGGTGATAGTAGAACAGTTCAGGCCTCTAATACCAATGGAAATGCGAATTACAATTTGAAGGCGAATGGGGTTAGTATCAATACCGCCACAAATGTGTCATCATATTCTTTTACCGATACCAACATTTCGGAGAATAAAAACTATCAATTGGAAATTTCACAAGGATCCTCAACACAAATAAAGAAATTTAGTGTCATAGTAAATCCAGGAGTTGTTTCACAGGCGTTGCCTTCAGCATCTCTTTTAGACGGTGTAAACTATGATTCTGCCGATCAAACCAAAGCAACTTTGGTTTTAAATGCCCCTTTTAAGGATTTTGTTTATGTAGCTGGTAGTTTTAATAATTACCAACCAAGCAGTGCTTATGCAATGAAGAAAGACCCAACTTCAGGTAAATTTTGGCTTGAATTGACAGGTTTAGTTCCAGACCAAGTATACACTTTTCAATATTGGGTTTGTGACGTAACTAACAGACCAACCAACTCTCCGGCTATTGTAAAAACAGCCGACCCATTTTCAACTTTAGTGCTCTCACCTTTCGACGATCCTGAGATTGCTTCATTAGGGGTTTATCCTAATTTACCAGCTTATCCATCAGGGCAAGAAAGAGAAGTTACGGTATTGCAAACTGGACCAAATGCCTATTATAAATACAATTGGAGCGCCGCAACAACCAACTTTGTAAAACCAAAGAAAAAGGATTTAACTATTTATGAAGTATTAGTTAGAGATTTTGATGCTAATAGAAGCTATCAAGATTTGATTAACAAAATAGATTTCTTTAAAGATCTGAAAGTCAATGCGATTCAACTAATGCCTGTCATGGAGTTTGAAGGCAATCTAAGCTGGGGGTATAATACCGCTTATCATTTAGCACCAGACAAACGATACGGACCACCTTCAAAATTGAAAGAGTTTATCGACTTATGCCATCAAAACGGAATCGCCGTCATTCTTGACGTTGCTCTTAATCACGTATTTGGTCGCTCTCCATTAGAAAGAATGTGGATGTTAGATACCGATAATGATGGTTGGGGCAATGGAATAACTGCTGAAAATCCTTACTGTAACCAAGCGGCAATGCACTCCTATAATGTAGGTTCCGATTTAAATCATTTTAGAGAACCTGAAAATTTGACGAATACGTATGTTCTTAGAACAATTAAAACATGGATTGAAGACTACAAAATCGATGGATTTCGTTGGGATTTAACCAAAGGGTTTACTAATGCGTGCCCAAGTAATGTTGCTGGAGGTCAAGAAGCTTGTACCAATAGTTACATAGCAGGTCGTGTAGCTAAGTTAAAATATTATGCAGACAAGCAATGGGAACTTGATCCAAATTTCTTAGTTATTTTTGAACATTTAGGAACTGGAGGTTCTTATAACGAAGAACTTGAATGGGCAAATTACCTAAAATCGGGTGATTCAAAAGGAATTATGCAGTGGCGCAAAATGACCGATCCGTATGCAAACTTATTAAAAGGGAATGGAACTAGCTTATCTGGAGTTACAGATTCTTCTGAGCGTTTCATTGGTTATGCCGAAAGTCATGATGAGGAGCGAGTTGCCTATAAAGCACTTACAGAAACCGGCCAAACATTTGGGGATTTAGCAAAAGTACACTTGCGATTATCTGCTATGGGCGCAGTTCATCTACTGGTTCCTGGCCCAAAAATGATTTGGCATTTTGGAGAATTAGGGTGGGAACGCTCTTTATGGACTTGCCAAAACGGTAATGTTTCTTTTTCAAACCCAGATTGTAAATTAGATACAAAACCGCAACCCCAATGGTCCGAAAATTGGTTGGCAAACACGAATAGAACTACTATTTACAATAATTGGTCGCGTATGATTAATTTGAAAAAGACAGAAAATGTTTTTGAAAACGGTTCTTTTGCTTGGAACTTTGGAGCAACAGGCCGTCCAAGATTAGATGTTTGGACAAGCACTACACAGACTTCTTCTTTGAGTTATGTATTTGTATTGACCAATTTTAGCAACAATACTTATAATGTGGCTGGTGGTTTTCCTTTTGCTGGGACATGGTCCAACTTGATGGATAATTCAACCTTTTCTGTGACAGATACAAACATGAATATCAGCATAGAACCGGGCGGATTTAGAGTATATGGTAATCAGCCCTCAAGTTTAAATACAGATAACTTTAGCGCTCTAAGTTACATTAGCTTATTGCCCAATCCATCAACTAACTTTTTTTCAATTACTATTGATTCGTCAAAAGTATTTATTTATTCTATGACTGGACAATTAGTGAAATCTTTTCAAAATAAATCAAAATCAGATGTTTATGAAATTTCTGACTTGAATAGTGGTTTGTATTTAGTAAAAGTATTGGACACAAATAATAATGAAAAAACTTTAAAGTTAATTAAACAATAAATGGAAATAAAAGCTAATTAAAGATTAACCGGTTGGGTGTAATTATTTTTAATTGCTAATTATTCTTAATTGTCACATTGAGCCTGTCGAAATGTGTCCTTTTTAATGTCTTCGACAAGCTCAGACAGACATTTTTGTTCTAATTGAATAATAAATAAATTTCAAGCAAAAAATCTATTATAAAAGATATTGATTAATTACACCCAATGGGTTAAAGATTATATTGTAACTATGTATTTTTCAATAGTAAAGTATATAGTTATTAACACTACAACGTTTTCGCTATTCTTTTTTATTGATATTAATTGGGATATTATAAAAAAATTGTAAATTAGCATATTATAACTAAAAAAAATTAAATTATGAAAACAAAATTACTATTACTTATTGCATTAATTTTTAGTGCAATTAATATTAATGCTCAAGTTACATCTGTTGCTTTGGTAGGAGAAGCCGCTGGTGGATGGCCAGGACAACCAGGTAACCCAGGGCCTACAGATGTTCACCAAATGACTTCTACAGATGGTGTAAACTGGACACTAAATGCAATAACACTTACTACTTTTGCATCTGGTGGTGGTGTAAAGTTTAGAGCTAACAATGCTTGGGATATCAACTGGGGTGATACTGCATTTCCATCAGGAACTGGTACCCAAGGAGGTGCCAACATTTTATGTATAGCCGGAACTTATGATGTAACTTTCAACAGTACAACTGGAGTTTATAACTTTAGTGGTGGTACACCTCTTCCTGTGGTTAAGTTAGTTGGTACTGCGGTTACAACACCGGGCGGATTGGTTATGAATGTTTCTGGTCCAGATACTTTTACCATTTCAAATGTTACTTTAGTTGCCGGTAATGCTCAGTTTGATGTTGATGGTGATCTTTTTGGAGGAACAACTTTTCCTACAGGAAGCGCATTAAGCAATACAAGTTTAATTCCTGTTCCCGCTGCATTTTTTAGTTCAATTACTATTAACTTAGCAACTGGAGAATACAGTTTTGTTTTAATACCTCCAGTAAGTATTGTTGGTGATGCTGTTGGTGGATGGCCTGGCTCAGCGGGGAACCCTGGTCCAATTGATACAAACCAATTGTCATCAAACGACGCAATTAACTATAAACTTGATAAATTAGCTTGTGTTGTTGGACCTGCAAAATTCCGTCAAGACAATGCATGGACAACCAACTGGGGTAATGTTGCATTCCCAACAGGAACTGCAACTCAAGGTGGTGATAACATCGCAATCACAACTGCAAGTACTTATGATGTAAAATTTAATAGAGTAACTGGTGAATACAGTTTTTCTATTCCAACTTTTGCGCTTGTTGGAGCAGCTACATCAACAGGATGGCCAACTGGTACACCAGGAGAGATTGATGCAAATGCATTAACTACAACTGACGGTGTAACTTATACGCTAGCAAATGTTGCATTAAGTGTTGGCCCATGTAAATTCAGAGCGAATAATGCTTGGGATGTAAACTTTGGTGATGCTGCTTTCCCTTCTGGAACAGCTACTCAAGGCGGTGCAAATATTGAAGTGACTACTGCTAATAATTATGATGTAAGTTTAAACAGAGTTACAGGAGCTTATAATTTTACTCCTTCTTTATCCGTAAATCAATTTGGAATAGATGCAGTCTCTGTTTATCCAAATCCAACTGCAAGTAATTTTTCTATCAATGGAAATTTTGAAAAAGTACAAGTTTACACTATTTCAGGTCAGTTAATTAAAACTTTTGTTTCAAGTGATAACAATCAGTTTTCTATTTCTGATTTGAGTACAGGTCTTTATTTAGTTAGAGTTTCTGATGCCAATAATAATAATAAAACTTTGAAATTAATTAAAGAATAAGTTAAGTTTTACACTTTTTTTTAAAGCCACGTTTTAATAACGTGGCTTTTTGTATTTTTAACGAATAAATAATTTTTCAAAATGTTAAATTCAATCAAAAGTAAAGTTCTAAAATTTTTTAAAATATCAGGAATAATAATAGTGTCAATTCTCTTTTTGATGTTTATTCTTCCTATCCTTTTTCCTGAAAAAATTTCCAATGAAATAAAATCTTTTGCAAACACTAAGTTAACTGGAGAACTTGATTTTAAGGAAGCTAATCTTTCTTTTTTCAATCATTTTCCATCGCTAACCTTAACACTGACTGATTTTTCACTAAAAGGTTCGGCACCTTATAAAAAAGAAAGCCTAGTTTCAGCAAATGAAATTGCATTTGGTATCAATATCAAATCACTCATTTTTGATAAAAGTGTCACCATTGATAAAATATTTGTTTCCAATGCTTTTATAAATGTTAAAGTGAATGAAAAAGGCGAAGCCAATTATAACGTTTATATTTCAGATGAGCATACTTCCAAAAAAGAGACAACAAGTGAAACATCACTTCGCTTAGAAAAAATTGACATCGAAAACAGTCGTTTGATTTATGATGATAAATCAACAAAAGTTGTAATAGATGCCAAAGGTCTCAATTATGTTGGAAAAGGTGATCTAGATTTAGCAGTTTTTGATATTTATACCGAAGCTGAAATAGATGCTTTTAATTTAACCTACGATGGGGAACAATACCTAAAAAACAAAAAAGTTAAAGCCGATTTAATTACAAAAATAAACACCAATTCTTTTGCTTTAGTTTTTCAAGAAAATAATTTAAAAATCAACAAACTTCCAGTTGATTTCAACGGTAAATTTAATTTTTTGAGCAATGGTTATAATATGGATTTTAGTATAAAATCTGAAAACAGTAAACTGAATGATTTCTTTACAGCATTGCCACCTCAATATATAACTTGGCTTGAAAAGACAAAAGTAGAAGGCAATACTGATTTAGCACTTTCACTAAAAGGAAAATATATTGAGTCAACAAATCAAAAACCCGATTTGGCTTTTAATATGAAAATTAGAAAAGGAGTAATAAATCATAGCGAAGCTCCATTTCCAGTATCCAATATTTTTTTAAATTTTGATACTAAATTGCCTTCATTGGACACCGAAAAGTTGAAAGTAACAATAGATTCTATCTTTTTTAATGTTGATAAAGATTATGTTAAAGCCATTATCAAAACGGAAGGAATGTCTACGCTAAAAATGGATGCCCGAATTAATTCCAAAATTGATTTGGCCGCAATGGACAAAGCATTAGGTATACAAAATATGGACTTAAAAGGGGTCTTTACTATGGATATTAAATCTAAAGGGATTTATGATAAAAAAAGTGGTAAAATTCCAGTAACCGAAGGTACAATTTCCTTTAAAAATGGCTATGTGAAATCAGATTATTACCCCAATCCAATCCAAAATATAAATGTTTTAGCCACGATACTTGATAAGAAAGGTTCACTTGACGACTTGAATATCAACATAACACCTGCTTCGTTTGAATTTGAGGGGAATCCATTTTATGTTAATGCTAAATTGAATAATTTTGAAAATATCAACTATGATATCAAAGCCAAAGGCGAACTTGATATTGCCAAAATCTACAAAGTGTTTTCCCAAAAAGGATTAGAATTAGAAGGATATATCAATGCGGATGTTTCTTTCAAAGGATCACAAAATGATGCTATGAATGGCCGCTATAATAAGTTACAAAATAGCGGAACATTGAAATTAAGAAATATCAAAACCACGTCGGAGTATTTGCCACAACCATTTATTATCAAAGAAGGAACATTTGTTTTCAACCAAGACAAAATGAAATTCAACAATTTCTTGGCTACTTATGGGCAATCCGATTTTAAAATGAATGGCTATCTACAAAATGTAATCGATTTTGTATTAACCAACAAAGCTATTTTAAAAGGAAACTTTACACTCCATTCAAATTTCATTAATGTAGATGAGTTTATGGCTAATGCTACTACTGAAATTCCAGCGACACCAGTTTCAGTTGATGGGAAAGAAACAAAAAATGCTGAAGTGCCAATTGAAACTTCAACAGGAGTTGTCGTTATTCCGTCTAATTTTGATTTACAATTTAATGCTACAGCCAATAAAATCAATTTTGAAGGTTTAGCGATTGACCATTTAAAAGGGAACATGAAAATCAATCAAGGAAAGCTAGAACTCAAAAAATCTGGTTTTGATTTAATTGGAAGTAATGTACTCATGGATTTAGTTTATGGAAGTCAATCTACCGAGAAAGCTTTTTTTGATTTTAAAGTGAATGCCAAAGAGTTTGATATCAAACGTGCTTACAACGAAATAAAAATGTTTAGAGAAATGGCTTCTGCTGCCGAAAGTGCCGAAGGAATTGTATCGCTAGATTATAAAGTAGCCGGAATTCTCGATGGGAATATGTTGCCCATTTATCCTTCGCTGACTGGTGGTGGAACACTTTCTGTGAAAAATGTAAAAATGAAAGGATTTAAAATGTTTGGAACAGTCAGTAAAAAAACAGGTAAAGAGGCCATGGCAAATCCTGATTTATCCAAAGTGGATATCAATACCAAAATAAAAAACAACATTATTACTATTGAACGGTTCAAATTCAAAGTAGCAGGATTTCGCCCCAGAATTGAAGGGCAAAGCAGTTTTGATGGTAAATTAAATATCAAAATGCGATTGGGATTGCCCCCTTTTGGATTAATTGGAATCCCGCTCAAAATAACAGGAACTCAAGACAATCCAATAGTTAAAATGGGCAAGGAAACAAAAGATTTAGAAGAAACCGAATACGAAGGTGATGTACCACAACCATTATCAGCGGGTTCAAATCCAAAATAATCACCATTTTTTTTTAGAAAACAAATTTAAGAGCTATACCTTATCTTTGCAGCTAATACATTTTACTTTACTATATGAATATTGCAGTTGCAGGTTTTTCCAAATTATCCAAAGAAGAAAAAATCAATTGGATTGCCAACGAATATTTCGCCAATCCATCAGAAGCTATTGCTACGATAAAGCAATATTGGAACAACGATTCTAAATTGCAGCAATTGCACGATGAGTTTATAGAAAACACTATCACCAATTTTTATTTACCAATGGGAATTGCTCCCAATTTTCTAATCAACGGAAAATATTATTCGGTACCCATGGTGATTGAAGAAAGTTCGGTGGTAGCAGCAGCAGCGAAATCGGCTAAATATTGGAGTACTCGCGGCGGATTTAAAGCAACCGTTTTGAATACCGAAAAAATTGGTCAAGTTCACTTTATTTTCAAAGGGGAAAGCGAAAAACTTCAAGTTTTTTTTAATTCAGTAAAAAGCAATTTAGTAGCTTCTACGGAAAGCATTACCAAAAACATGCAAAAGCGTGGTGGCGGAATTCTATCTATAGAACTTAGAGACAAAACCAGCGAATTAGAAAATTACTACCAATTGCATGTTACTTTTGAAACCAAAGACAGCATGGGTGCTAATTTCATCAACTCCTGTTTGGAACAATTAGCCAAATCTTTAAAAGAAGAAGCACAAAATTATACTTATTTTACCGAAACCGAAAAGGAGATTACCATTGTGATGAGCATTTTATCCAATTATGTTCCCAATTGTATTGTTCGTGCCGAAGTTTCCTGTGCAGTGGAAGACTTAGCCGAAAACCTGCCTGCCGATAAGCAGGGAAAATTCAATAATCCACATGAGTTTGCCGAGAAATTTGTACAAGCTGTCCGCATTGCTGAGATTGAACCTTATAGGGCTGTTACCCATAACAAAGGAATTATGAATGGCGTTGACTCAGTAGTGTTAGCCACAGGAAATGATTTTCGTGCCGTGGAAGCTGGAGTGCATGCGTATGCTTCTCGAAATGGCAAGTATTCTAGTTTGTCTCATGCCAAAGTCGAAAATGGAATATTCACCTTTTGGATGGAAATTCCTTTGGCATTAGGAACTGTTGGCGGTTTAACTTCTTTGCATCCATTGGTGAAAATGGCTCTGGAAATCTTAGGAAAACCGTCGGCTCAAGAGCTAATGCAAGTTGTGGCAGTTACAGGATTAGCGCAAAACTTTGCCGCTTTACGTTCGTTAACCACAACCGGAATTCAAGAAGGCCACATGAAAATGCATTTGAATAATATACTAAATCAATTCCAAGCTACTTCAGAAGAACGACAAGCAATTGTCAAACACTTTGAAAATAATGCTATCTCTCATGCGTCAGTTGTTGAATTATTGGAAAATTTAAGAAAATAAACTTTTGAAAAAAACCTTTTATAGCAACGGAAAACTGCTCATTACTGGCGAATATGTAGTGCTTGATGGCGCTAAAGCTTTTACACTGCCTACAAAGTTTGGACAAAATTTAATAGTTGAAGAAGCTGATGGAAATTTAATCCATTGGACAAGCTATGATAGTGATGGAAGCATTTGGTTTGAAGATACTATTCCGTTTTTGTCCATTGCTAGAAAAGAGCGTTTTGATGATTCCGCAACTATTAAAAATACTTTAATCGAAATTCTGCACAAAGCTTATCTTATGAATTCCGATTTTATAACAAAAGCAAAAGGATACCATATCAAGACAGAATTGACTTTTCCAAAAATTTGGGGTTTAGGGACATCTTCTACGGTAATTAACAATGTTGCACAGTGGCTCGAAGTTGATGCTTTTGAGCTGCTGAAAAGAAGTTTTGGAGGCAGTGGTTATGACATTGCTTGTGCTCAAAACAACACCGGAATTTTATACCAATTAGTAGATGAAAAACCGATCGTAGAAATCGTAGATTTCAATCCAAGTTTTACCGATAAAATATTTTTTGTTTACCTCAATAAAAAGCAAGATAGTAAAGCAGCCATTGCTTCCTACTATAACAAGATTGGTGATGTGCACAAAACCATTCCTGCTATAAATAAAATTACCAAAAGAATTGTCGAAGCTTCCCATCTCAAAGAATTTGCTTTGGCATTAGAAGAGCACGAAATAGCACTCAGCAATATATTAGAATTGCACACAGTTAAAGAAGCACTTTTTCCAGATTTTGACGGAGTAATAAAAAGTCTTGGTGCTTGGGGTGGCGATTTTGTAATGAGTGTTTCCAAAGAAAACCCAACAGACTATTTCAAAGAAAAAGGGTTTGAGGTTGTAGTGCCTTTTAGTGAGATGATATTATAAAAAAACCCCGATAGCGCGGATTTGCAATCCGTGCCCACAATCAACTACAAAACAAATCTAACAAAATAACTTCTAAATCATTATCCAATCCTGCATAATTCCTAGCAGAACTAAAATAATAATCTTCAGGTAATGTTACTATTTTA
>NZ_JBKCVI010000190.1:0-26896 GCF_046317795.1 Flavobacterium sp.
AACCAAAAACTTTTTTCTCAATAGGATTAATTGAAATATTTCCATTAGCCGTTTTAAAATCCACTTTAGAAGTTTGTTGGGCGAAAGAAAAAAAGGAAAGGAAAAGGAAAAAAAGTAGTCGCATTGGTTAACTATTATAGATTACGAATATAATGATTTAAAATTTTCAATTTAAAAACTTATCTTCGCTTTAACAATTTCTTACAATGTCCAATCAACTTCTCCAAACTCCCATCGAATACCTCAAAGGCGTTGGACCTCAACGTGGAGAATTGTTGCGTAAGGAAGTTGGCATTCACAAATATGAAGATTTGCTTCATTTTTATCCCAATCGATACATTGATAGAACTCGGTATTACAAAATTAACGAAATTCAATCCCAAAGTCTCGGGACTATTGCCGAAGTTCAAATTGTAGGTAAAATTATCAATATTAAAACGGTTGAATTTGGCAAAGCCAAAAAAAGATTGGTTGCTACATTTATTGATGATACAGGGCAAATGGAACTCAATTGGTTCCAAGGACACAAGTGGATTAGAGATACATTGAAACTCAATATTCCTTATGTTATTTTTGGAAAAGTGACTAATTTCAGTGGACAGTACAGCATGGCGCATCCTGAACTGGAATTGCTTACTGAACATGAACAAAGTTTGCGTTCGGCAATGCAACCTGTTTATCCATCGACAGAAACATTAACCAATCGCGGCATTTCCAATCGTGTTATTAATAAAATGATGCAACTGGTTTTTCTGGAAACCCAAGCCAATTTCGCAGAAACATTACCTCAATATTTGATAGAAGAATTAAAACTAATTCCAAAAAATGCTGCGTTGTTTAATATTCATTTTCCGAAAAGTCAAGAGTTATTATCTAAAGCCCAATTTCGATTGAAGTTTGAAGAATTATTCTTTATCCAATTGCAATTGATTACAAAAAACCTAGTTCGGAAACATAAAATTAAAGGGCACCCATTTACCATTGTGGGTGAAAATTTTAATAATTTCTACCAAAATCATTTGCCTTTTGAGTTGACCAATGCGCAGAAGAAAGTACTGAAAGAAATCAGAAACGATATGGGAACCCATGCCCAGATGAACCGATTGTTGCAAGGTGATGTGGGTTCGGGAAAAACTATTGTCGCGCTGATGGCAATGTTGATTGCTCTAGATAATGGTTTTCAAAGTTGCTTGATGGCACCAACAGAAATTTTGGCAAACCAACATTATAATGGGTTAATAGAATTGCTAAATCCCGAAATTTCGGGACTAAATGTCAACATAAAAATCCTAACGGGTTCTACCAAAACAGCCGAGCGAAAAATTATTCACGAAGAATTGGAAAACGGAACTTTACACATTCTTATTGGCACACATGCCTTGTTGGAAGACAAAGTGCAGTTTCAGAACTTAGGCCTAGCTATTATTGATGAACAACATCGTTTTGGGGTGGAACAACGTTCCAAATTGTGGAAGAAAGGCGGCCTCCCTCAGTCCCTCCAAAGGAGGGAAGTGGAAACCGTAATACAAAAATATCAAACAGCTAAACCATCAACATACAATCTTTTAAAAGACCTTAAAAATCAGAACAAAAAGAAAAGTACTCAAGCGGAAGCCATTTTATGGGAATTTTTGAGAAATAAAAATTTGAATTATAAGTTTAGAAGACAACACATTATTGATATGTTTATTGTTGATTTTATTTGCCTTGAAAAAAAACTAATAATTGAAGTTGATGGCGGATATCATAATACTAATGAACAAAAAGAAGCCGATGAATTACGTACACAAATTTTAAATGAAATTGGCTTCAAAGTCATTCGTTTTACTAATGAAGAAGTAATTGTTGACACTGATAACACGCTAAAAAAAATAAGTGCAATCTTTGAAAGCCTCCCCTCTGGGGAGGTTGGTGGGGCTATTCCACCACACATTTTGGTAATGACTGCTACACCAATTCCTCGTACGTTAGCCATGAGTTTGTATGGCGATTTGGATATTTCAATAATTGACGAATTGCCACCGGGAAGAAAACCTATTCAAACCGTCCATCGCTATGACAGCAACCGATTAAAAGTGTGGAAATTCATAAAAGATGAAATTGCAAAAGGAAGGCAAATTTATATCGTATATCCTTTAATTAAGGAAAGTGAAACCATGGATTACAAAGATTTAATGGATGGTTATGAGAGCATTTCTCGTGATTTTCCGTTGCCTCAATACAGCATTTCCATCGTTCACGGTAAAATGAAACCCGCCGATAAAGATGCCGAAATGAAACGCTTTGCCGAAGGTAAAACCAATATTATGGTCGCCACCACCGTGATTGAAGTGGGTGTAAATATCCCGAATGCAAGTGTGATGATTATAGAAAGCGCCGAACGTTTTGGGTTGTCACAACTGCATCAGTTGCGCGGTCGTGTTGGTCGTGGCGCTGAACAGAGTTATTGCATTTTGATGACTTCTTTTAAATTATCGAATGATAGTAAAATTCGGCTGGAAACGATGTGTCAAACCAATGATGGTTTCGAAATTGCGGAAGTTGACTTGAAACTACGCGGTCCAGGCGATATGATGGGCAAACAACAAAGCGGTGTGCTTAATTTGCAGATTGCCGATTTGGTTAGAGATAGAGATATTTTGATGGTGGCAAGACAAAAAGCAATGGAATTACTAAAAAAAGATGCTTCCATGAGTTTACCCGAACATCAAACGATGCGAGCCGCATTTATTGAATTGACTAAAAAGAAAAATATTTGGAATTATATAAGTTAATTCAAAGTTAGATGTTAGAAGTTTACTTATTAATCCTAATTAAACTCATTTTCACTTTGACACATTGACTTATTAATTTTATCTTTGCAACTTGAAAAAACAAACATATTCAAATGAAGATATCCTACAATTGGCTAAAACAATTCATTAAAATAGATTTAAAATCAGAAGAGACTGCAACCTTACTAACAGACTTAGGGTTGGAAGTGGAAGTGGTGGAGAAATACCAATCGGTTCGTGGTGGACTAGAAGGTGTTGTCGTAGGTCATGTTTTGTCCTGTGAAAAGCATCCCGATGCTGATAGATTGCGCATTACAACGGTTGATTTAGGAGATGGAAATCCAGTTCAAATCGTATGCGGTGCGAGCAATGTTGCTAAAGGACAAAACGTTCCAGTTGCGACTATTGGCACAAAATTGTTTGATGCAGCAGGTGTTGCATTTGAAATCAAAAAGGGAAAAATTCGTGGGCAGGAAAGTCACGGAATGATTTGTGCCGAAGATGAATTAGGTCTCGGAACAAGTCATGAAGGCATTATGGTTTTAGATGCTAATTTAAAACCAGGAACTCCAGCGGCTAAGGTATTCAATATCGAAAATGACGAGGTGTTTGAAATTGGGTTAACACCAAATAGAGCTGATGCCATGTCGCATTATGGCGTGGCTCGAGATTTACGTGCTAGTTTGTTACAAAAAAATAGTAATATCGAGTTAATTACGCCTTCGGTTAGTACATTCCGAATTGACAAAAGAACCTTAAAAATCGATGTCGATGTCAAGGATAGCAAACTAGCCCCAAGATATTGTGGTGTAACCCTATCTGGATTAACGGTTAAACCATCTCCAGAATGGTTGCAAAACCGATTGAAAGCGATTGGAATTACTCCAAAAAACAATATTGTTGATGTTACCAATTATATTCTGCATGATTTAGGGCAACCACTTCACGCTTTTGATGCAGCAAAAATTAATGGTAAAATCATTGTGAAAACTTTAGCAGCTGGAACAAAATTTACCACGCTTGATGCTATTGAGAGAACGTTGCACGAAGAAGATTTGATGATTTGCGATGAAAAAGGACCGCTTTGTATTGCTGGAGTTTTCGGAGGAATAAACTCTGGTATTACTGAAACTACAAATTCCATTTTCTTAGAAAGTGCTTATTTCAATCCTGTGAGCATTAGAAAATCTGCCAAAAGACATGGGTTGAATACAGACGCTTCATTCCGTTTTGAAAGAGGAATTGATCCAAATATCACTGAATTTGCCTTAAAACGCGCTGCACTTTTGATAAAAGAAGTTGCTGGTGGGGAAATAACATCAGACATCATTGATATCTACCCAAAAAAGATGGAAGACTTCCCAGTTTTTTTGAATTTTGACAAAACTGCTAAGTTGATCGGGCAAGAATTACCTGAAGAAACTATAAAAAAAATATTAGCGTCATTAGATATTAAAATAACTACAGTTTCCGATGCGGGTTTAGGATTAATTATTCCGTCTTACCGTGTGGATGTGCAACGTGAGATAGATGTCATTGAAGAAATCTTGAGAGTTTATGGATACAATAACATCAATTTTACTAAAAAATTGAACGCTTCGGTTTCCAATTCGGCAAGAACCGAAGATTATAAAGTGCAAAATATCATTGCAAATCAATTGAATAGCTTAGGTTTCCACGAAATGATGGCAAATTCTTTGACAACCCCCCACTATGTTGTCTTATCCGAAATGCTAAAAGAAGAATACAATGTGATGATGTTAAATCCGTTGAGCAATGATTTGTCGGCTATGCGTCAATCCTTGTTGTTTTCAGGTTTGGAAGCCGTTTCTTATAACATCAACCGAAGAAATAGTGATTTAAAGTTATTCGAATTTGGAAAAACCTATCACAAATTGCCATCGGGTTACGTTGAACCAAAACACTTAACGCTTTTCGCTTCTGGAAACCGAAGTGAAGAAAGTTGGACAAACGCTCAAAAACCTACTGATTTCTTTTTATTCAAAGGATATGTGACTTCCGTTTTAGAGCGTTTAGGCATTAATAAAATTCAAAACAAACCTGCAACTTCAGATGTATTTGCCGAAGGAATGGCGATAGCTTGTGGCAATGATATTTTAGTGGAATTTGGCACTGTGAAGAAATCAATTTTGAAATATTTTGATATTAAACAAGAAGTTTTCTATGCCGATTTTAATTGGAATTTAATTCTAAAATTAATTAGTACTAAAATCAAATTTACTGACATTCCTAAATATCCAGAAGTGAGAAGAGATTTGGCGCTTTTGGTTGACCAATCCGTAGCTTTTGATGCTATTTATAGTATTGCGCGACAAACGGAAAAATCGCTTTTAAAAGACATCAATTTGTTTGATGTTTACGAAGGCAAAAACCTTCCAGAAGGAAAGAAATCCTATGCGGTAAGTTTCACTTTGCAAGACAATTCCAAAACCTTGACTGAGGAACAGATTGATAAAATCATGAATAAACTTCAGAAAAATATGGAAATAGAATTGGGTGCGAGTTTGAGATAAAAATGATTATTTTATATACACGAAGAAATGCTCGAAGAAATTCGGGCATTTTTTGTATGAACAATTGTTAAACATTGAAATTTAATAATAAATTATTTCAAATTTATTTAATTTTGAAAAAAAGAGCCATTATGAAAAATGTTAATCTTGAATTGGAACTAAAAACTATTAGAGATAAAGAGAAAAATAGTGATTTGTTGTTGCAGGTTGAAAAGATACTTCTTGAAGACGAAATTTCTAGAAATGAGATTTCAAATCAGTTATCACTGAAAAATGAAGCTATAAATAAGAATGCATTAGTTTTTGATTTACTGAAAACTGAAAATATTTTTCATATTAATCATATTGAAAAGATTTGTGTTGATTACCGTCTTCGTTTTTTAGACAGCAGTTTATTCAAAAACAGCATTCCAGAGGAAGCTATCAGTAAAATAAAAAATCTTGAAAAAGAGCACCAAACTAAACTGACTGGTTTTAAAATAGTAGCTCCAAGTAAAGCTTTCCATCTTTTAAATTATGATGACCCAATACTATTTATTCCTATTGGAAACAACTATTACTATTTAGTGCACAAATGGGGAGATGAGTTCAACTGGTATAGAAAACTATTCGTTTGGCCAGTTAAAAATTTGAGCAACTTTACGATAACTAGTATTTTGGTTAGTATAATTGTAGCTCTACTTGTGCCCGAAAATAACTTGAGTAAATCAGTTCCTTTGGCGCCATTGATTGTATTCCTTTTTGCTTTTAAATCTATTGTTGCTGTTTTTGCCTATTACTTTTTTATGATGGGAAAAAACTTCAACGAAGAAATTTGGCAGCGCAAATATTATAATAACTAAAAAAAGTCCCCTCGTTAAAAAACGAGAGGACTTTTACTTTATAACGATAAAAGAAAATTATTTCTTTTTCTCAGTTTTCTCCATTTTGGCTTTCAAACCAGCAAGAATATCATTGTTATCTCCAAGAGTTGAAGCTGGAGCATTGTTGTTTGAAGCAACTGCTTCTGCAACCGCTTTCACATTTTTCTCTTCTTCTTCTTTGAAAATAGCAGTGTGCGATGCAACAACTCTTTTAAATTCTTTGTTAAATTCAATTACTTTGAATTCAGCTTCGTCACCTTTTTTCAATTTCTTACCGTCTTCTTTTTCCAAGTGACGTGTTGGAATAAATGCAACCACATCATCTCCGAAATCTACAGTAGCACCTTTGTCAACAATCTCAGCGATAGTTCCAGTGTGGATAGTTCCAACAGCGTAAGCATCTTCATGTTTGTCCCAAGGATTAGTTGTAGTTTGTTTGTGACCTAAAGATAATTTACGTCCTTCAACATCTAACTCTAATACAACTACTTCTAAATTGTCACCTACATTAACAAACTCTGATGGATGTTTGATTTTCTTAGTCCAAGATAAATCTGAGATATACACTAAACCGTCAATTCCTTCTTCTAACTCAACGAATATTCCGAAGTTAGTAAAGTTTCTAACGATACCTGTGTGTTTAGAACCTACAGGATATTTAGCCGTAATATCAGTCCATGGATCTTGTGTCATTTGCTTGATACCTAACGACATTTTTCTATCATCTCTATCAAGAGTTAAGATAACTGCCTCAACTACATCGCCCACTTTTACAAAATCTTGAGCACTTCTTAAGTGCGTTGACCAAGACATTTCTGAAACGTGGATTAAACCTTCAACACCTTCAGCTACTTCAATAAATGCACCGTAATCAGCGATTACAACTACTTTACCTTTCACTTTATCTCCAACAGCTAGTTGAGCATCAAGAGCATCCCATGGATGAGCGTTCAATTGTTTTAACCCTAATTGAATTCTTGTTTTCTCATCATCAAAATCAAGTATTACAACGTTTAATTTTTGATCTAATTCAAGCACTTCACTTGGGTGATTGATTCTAGACCAAGAAAGGTCAGTAATATGGATTAATCCATCAACACCACCTAAATCAATAAACACACCATAAGAAGTAATGTTTTTAACCACACCTTCTAATACTTGTCCTTTTTGTAACTGACCGATGATTTCTTTTTTCTGGATTTCAATATCTGCTTCAATAAGCGCTTTGTGCGAAACTACAACGTTTTTAAATTCGTGATTAATTTTTACGACTTTAAATTCCATCATTTTGTTTACATATACATCATAATCACGAATTGGTTTCACATCAATTTGTGAACCTGGTAAGAATGCTTCAATTCCGAAAACATCTACAATCATACCCCCTTTAGTTCTACATTTAACAAAACCTTGAACAATTTCTCCAGTTTCATTAGCAGCAATAACTCTATCCCAAGATTTGATAGTTCTAGCTTTTCTGTGAGATAATACTAATTGCCCAGTTTTGTCCTCACGAACGTCAATTAATACTTCTACTTTGTCACCCACTTTTAATCCTGGGTTGTAACGGAATTCGTTTAATGAAATAACACCTTCCGATTTTGCATTAATGTCAACAATGGCGTCTCTGTCAGTAATTCTAACTACAAAACCTTCTACAACTTCCTCTTGGTCAGTTGAAATAAAAGTTTTAGTTACTAAATCTTCAAACTCTTGTAAGTTTTTTTCATCTACTGCATCAATACCTTCTGAGTAATTGTGCCAGTTAAAATCGTTTAAAAACGCTTGTTGTTCTTTGTCTAATACAGCCATGCTGATAAAAAATTTGTATTCTGTTTTATCTGTGTTTCTTGATGCGGTGAAAAAAACAGAAGTTGTTTATATAAATAGTTGAACCCTAAAGGAAACGCTTACCGCCAAAAGGACTGCAAAAGTAATTCTTTTTTATGTATTTGCAAATAGAAAATAGAAAAAAGATGTTAGAGAAAAGACTAAAATACTACAATTAAAAAACCCTTTCAGTGTTTGAAACTCAGAAAGGGTTGAAATAGTATACCGAAATTTTTAATGACTGACATTCGCAATATCATTTGGTTCGTGTTTGTGTTTGAAGAAAATAGCAAAAAGAATTGTTATTAGTAAGGCATATACGGCAAATGAAAACCATATTCCATGCCAATCTTTATTTCCATCATTTGTAAAATATTTATCAATTACATAGCCGCTAATTTTACTCCCTAAATAAGCTCCAACCCCATTTGTCATCATCATGAACAATCCTTGAGCTGAAGAACGAATTTTAGAATCTGTTGTAGTTTCTACAAATAAAGATCCTGATATATTGAAAAAATCAAAAGCCATTCCGTATACAATACAAGATAAAATAATCATCCACAAACCATCCATTGGATTTCCATAAGCAAATAACCCAAAACGTAAAACCCAAGCTATCATTGAAAACAACATTACTTGCTTAATACCAAACCGTTTTAGGAAAAATGGAATAGCTAGAATGAATAAAGTTTCAGATATTTGGGAAATTGACATGATTATTGTTGAATACTTCACAACAAATGAGTCAGTATATTCAGGTATTTTTTTGAAATCATCTAAAAAAGAATCTCCATACATATTAGTTAATTGCAATGCAGCTCCTAGAAACATTGAAAAAATCATAAACAAAGCCATCTTAGAATTTGTAAAAAGCTTAAATGCATTTAAACCTAACTGTTCTAATAAGGTGGCATCATTAGAAATAGTTTTTTGTGGTGGACACTTTGGTAAAGTAAAAGAATAAATCCCCAATACAATAGCCATAATTGCTGCTATATAAAATTGATTAGCATTTGCTTTACTTCCCGTCAAATTAGTTATCCACATTGCAAAAATAAAACCAATAGTTCCCCAAACTCTTATTGGTGGAAATACCTTTACAACATCATAATTATTATTTTTAAGTATATTGTATGCAATTGAATTAGATAAAGAAATAGTTGGCATGTAGCAAATCATAGCTCCAAAAATCACATAATAAAGAGTATTTGGATCATTTACACTAGGAACATAAAAAAGGATTAAACCATAAAAAATATGAAGAATACCATAAAGCTTCTCTGCATTTAGCCATTTGTCTGCAATTATTCCTGTTATGGCAGGCATGAATAAAGATGAAAGCCCTAGAGTAGAAAATATGGCACCAAACTCAGCTCCAGTCCAACCTTTAGCATTAAAACAGTAGGTGCCAATTGTTATCAACCATGCTCCCCAAACAAAGAATTGGAGGAAACTCATCAACGTTAATCTGAATTTTATACTCATAAAAATAATTTTGGTTTAGTTGAAAAATAGCTAGTAAATCTACTATTTAAATTGAGATAATCAAAAATTTACAAAAATTTAGTACCCTTTTCAACTAATTCTAAAACTACATTAAACTGTTCCTCCCTAGTGAGCGAAGAATTGTCAATCTCGATAGCATCATCTGCTTTCACCAAAGGTGAATCGTCACGATGCGTATCAATAAAATCTCTTTCTTGTACATTTTTTAACACCGCTTCAAAAGTAACTTTTTGCCCTTTTGACTGTAACTCATCAAATCGTCTTCGAGCACGAGTTTCAGGACTGGCATTCATAAAAACTTTAAGTTCAGCATCAGGAAAAACTACTGTTCCAATATCGCGACCATCCATAACAATACCTTTTTTATTACCCATTTCTTGTTGCTGTTCTACCAATTTGGCACGAACTTCAGAAACTTCAGCAATTTTGCTCACAAAATTAGAAACTTCGATGGTTCGGATTTCCTTTTCAACATTCATTTCGTTTAAATACATTTCAGCAAAACCTATTTCGGGATTAAATTGAAAATGTAATTTTATGTAAGGTAAGCTATTGATTAATGTTTGTTTGTCAAAAAAATCAGTTCCAATATAACCGTTTTGCATAGCAAATAATGTTACTGCGCGGTACATCGCACCCGAATCAACATAAATATAACCCAAATGATTGGCCAACTGTTTGGCTAAAGTGCTCTTTCCTGTGGAAGAAAACCCATCGATAGCGATAGTGATTTTTTTCATATACAAATGCTAATTGTTTTTAATACCTATTTCCGGAAAAATCAATGGTCAATCCAAAGAGACTGGTATTGGCCGCTAATGTATATCGTGAATAGGAATAATTAAATTTTAGATTATTCACTTTTAACCCAAAACCTACAGAAATTCCGGAGAAATTTCGTTGCTCTAAGATACGTAATTCTTCGGCTCTTCTAAAATTGTACCCTAATCGAATATTAAATCCTTTGTCGGGAAATAATTCGGCACCAATAATTACATGACGCAAAGCATTGTTAAAAAAAGAAACTTTCTCAGGAGTTGAACCGCCATCCAATGAACCTTCTGCCCTATTTGGATTTGAAAACGCCAATTGCCATTGTTGCATATTTTCTAACGTTAAGTGCCAACGTATGGGAACATTTTCCATCAATTGAGAAACTCCAATTAACACTTCCAAAGGTAATTTTTCTCTAGTTTCTGCGTAAGGTGTAATTTGGGTTCCCAAATTTCTAATTGACAATGCCCAATTTACATCATTTCTTTCATCAATAAACAAAACGCCTAAATCGACCGCTGCTCCAAAAGAATTATAACTTTCTAATGTGGAGGAAATCAACTTGGCATTGGCTCCAATATAAAAATCAGAAAACGGAATATTATAAGCGTACCCAAAAGTCAAGGCAATTTCGCTTCCTGAAAAATCTGATGTTTGTTGACCGTTTTCATCATATCCATCAAATTTTCCATAATTGACATAATTCACACCACCAAAAAAAGTTTGCACGTGTCTGTCATAAGTATAAGCATAAGAAGCCGTTCCATAAGTCACTTCTCCAAAATAACTTCCATAGTTTAATGACAATTTATTGTCCATTTCTGGATTAATACAAGCTGGATTAAAATGCGCTTGATTGACATCTTTGTCATAAAAGGTAATTACCTTTCCTCCAATAGCAGCTTGCCTTGGTGAGGTTACTAAGTTTAAAAATTGATATATTGACTTTCCTCCTACTTGACTGAAACCAATCAAACAGGCGTGGAGAGTTACAATACAAAATAGTTTTTTAAACATCAAAAATGGCTTCTGCTAGATACTATAACGGAAATGCGACGATATTATTTTATATCCTAGTAAAAAAAGATAAAAAAGAAAAGGCATAAGCGTTATTTTCTTATGCCTTTTTGGAAACTATAACTATGGATTTAAAGTTTTTTAGCGTTTTTTACTTTCTCATTAGTCAAAGCAAAATCAATGACTTCGCTCATTTCTTTTACATAATGAAAAGTTAAGCCATCTATGTATTCTGGTTTAATTTCTTCAATATCGCTTTTGTTTTCTTGACACAAAATTATTTCTTTAATGTTAGCTCTTTTGGCAGCCAGAATTTTTTCTTTTATTCCGCCCACAGGCAATACTTTGCCGCGAAGTGTAATTTCGCCTGTCATAGCAATGTTTTTCTTAATTTTCTTTTGAGTAAAAAGAGAGACTAACGAGGTTAGCATAGCAATTCCCGCACTTGGACCATCTTTTGGCGTGGCACCTTCGGGCACATGCAAATGAATATTATATTTGGAAATCATTCCTGAATCTAAACCAAAAATTTCAGCATTGGCTTTGATATATTCTAAAGCTATTGTTGCAGATTCTTTCATTACAGTTCCCAAATTTCCTGTCAAGGTTAATGTCCCTTTTCCGGGAGAAATTAGAGATTCTATGAATAAAATGTCACCACCGACAGAAGTCCATGCCAAACCTGTGACTACTCCAGCTACATCATTGCTTTCTGATTTATCTCGAGCTAATTTTGGTGCACCAAGAATTTTAACAATATCTTCATCTGAAACTTTCACGTTGTATTCCTCTTCCATTGCTACTGATTTAGCAGCATTTCGTATAACTTGAGCTATTTTTTGCTCTAAACTTCTCACTCCAGATTCACGAGTATAACCTTCAACAATTTTCTCCAATTGTTTTTTTCCAATGGTTAAATGCTGCTTAGATAAACCATGCTCTTTTAATTGTTTTGGAAATAAATGTTGACGGGCAATTTCTACTTTTTCTTCAATAGTATAGCCAGTCATTCTAATAATTTCCATTCGGTCTTGCAACGCTGGTTGAATAGCTGCCATATTATTGGATGTAGCTATAAACATGACTTTTGACAAATCATAACCCATTTCTAAGAAATTATCATAGAAATCATTGTTTTGCTCTGGATCTAGAACTTCTAACAAAGCAGAAGATGGATCACCTTGATGGCTATTTGATAATTTATCAATTTCATCCAAAACAAAGACTGGATTTGATGTTCCTGCTTTTTTCAAACTCTGAATAATTCTACCTGGCATAGCACCAATATAGGTTTTTCGGTGACCACGGATTTCAGCTTCGTCACGCAAACCGCCAAGTGAAATACGAACATATTCTCTCCCTAAAGCTTCGGCAATGGATTTTCCAATTGATGTTTTACCAACTCCTGGAGGACCAGTTAAACAGATGATTGGGGATTTCATGTCATTTCGCAATTTCAATACTGCTAAATGTTCGATGATCCTTTTTTTTACATCTTCCAATCCAAAATGGTCTCTGTCTAATATTTTTTGAGCGCGTTTTAAATCAAAATTATCTTTGGAATAGTGATTCCATGGCAATTCTAAAAATAATTCTAAATAATTTCTTTGAATACCAAAATCGGGTGCCTGAGGATTCATCCGCTGCATTTTAGAAATTTCTTTCTCAAAATGTTTTGCCGTTTTATCGTTCCAAGTTTTGGTCTTTGCCTTTTGACGCATTTCCTCTATATCTTGTTCATTAGAAACACCCCCCAACTCTTCTTGAATGGTTTTCATTTGTTGGTGCAAGAAATATTCGCGTTGTTGTTGGTCTAAATCAAAACGAACTTTAGACTGAATATCATTTTTCAATTCCAATTTTTGCAACTCCACATTCATAAATCGCAAAGTCTCTAAAGCTCTTTCTTTTAAAGCATTAATAATCAACAAATCTTGTTTTTCTTTTACCGTTAGGTTCATATTGGAAGAAACAAAATTGATTAAAAACGATTGACTTTCAATATTTTTAATAGCAAAAGTAGCTTCCGTTGGGATATTAGGACTTTCTTTAATAATTTCTATAGCTAATTCTCTGATTGAATCAAGTATGGCTACAAATTCTGTATCGTGTTTGCCGGGTCTTATTTCTTGAACTTCTTTAATTGTTGCTTTTAAGTAGGGCTTTTCATTAGTCACAGCATCAATAGCAAAGCGTTTTTTGCCTTGGAGAATTACAGTGATATTTCCATCTGGCATTTTAAGGACACGAAGGATTTGTGCCACAGTTCCAACGGTGTAAATATCATTTTTTGTTGGATCTTCGTCTTCTTCATTTTTTTGAGCAACAACACCTATAATTTTATTACCAGCATTGGCATCATTGATTAATTTAATCGATTTATCTCTTCCTGCAGAAATTGGTATTACCACACCAGGGAAAAGCACTGTATTTCGCAAAGGCAAAATAGGTAAAGAACCTGGAAGTTCTTCATTATTCATTTCCTCTTCATCCTCAGGGGTTAAAAGCGGAATTAAATCGGTTTCCGTATCGAATTCTTGTAATGACAGATTGTCAATAGAAAAAATATTTTGGTTTGACATGTAATTTTGATTTCGTCAAATTGACGTTAATTTTTAATTATGATTAACAAATGTAGGGCAAACTTTTAATAGAAATAAATTAAAATCAATATTTGACATTTGAATTATGCTAAAATCGATAAATATACTTTTTTGATCAACCAGCACAATGATAAGACAATCTTAATGCCAAAAAAAATCCGCCAAATTGACGGATTTCAAGTTATAATTGAATGTTAATATTCCACATCAAATGCTCCTTCTGTTACAGTAAAAGGTGTTGCACCAGAAGTTACAAAATTAAAAGTTCCTTTGATTCGGGTTGCCGATTTTGAGATAATAGTAACTGAGCCAGAAGCGGCATTATAATTGGTGTCATTAAAGTCATAAATTGCTTGTACAACGTCTGTAGTAGCGTTGCCAGTTATAGGATATGTTCCAATACCTAGAGAACTTTTTACAGACACTGAAATAGAATTTAAAGCTGCATTTTGAGCCCCAATACTAATAAATTCTTGGCTTCCGATAGAAATGGTAGTTGATAGAATATCTACATCTACAAATTCTGTTCCGCCTACTTTAGCAAAAAATGTATCACCAGTTTGCACTTGAGTTATATAAGGAATGTTTTGAAAAACACCATTTGTAAATTGAACTGGTAAAATGTTAGTGACAGTAGTATCTGACCAATATCCTTTAAAGTTAAATGTACCAGATATAGTATTGTTTGTTGTATTTATATTTGAAATCGTTATTGAACCAGTATTTTCGGTTGGATTATTAAAATTGGTTCCCCAGTATCCATATTCAGAACCTGCAGGGTTATATGACAAAAGATTTGTATTTGCTGGATATGTTCCTGTTGTAGAAGCTTCGACAAGGAAACCAAATCCCTCACCATTTGCTTTTTCGGCTGCAATAGAAATAAAATTTCCTGATTTAACTGCTTGTACTGAAGTAGCTGTCCAAGTAGCGCCACTAAAATCTGCTTTGAATAGTGAAGGACCATTATTTCCTCCATTATCAAAATCATCTAAATCAATAGCACTATCGATTGGTTCGTTTTCACAAGAAGTAAATGTGAAAGCAGTAAGGATAAAAAATAATCCGATTAAAATTTTATAGTTTTTCATAACAAATTTGTAAATATTGCTCAAATATAATTTTTTTTGTATTTATGACAATGCTTTTTTTGGAACTCTTAGTAAAAGAAAAAAACCAATCACAAAAAACACTCCCAAAAATACAATCGAATTGCGCATACTTCCCGTAACTTGATCTATAATTCCATAAATAGACATCCCAATTACGATTCCGATTTTTTCGGTAACATCATAAAAACTAAAAAATGAAGCTGTATCTTCTGTTTCGGGTAATAATTTAGAATAAGTAGAGCGGGCTAAAGACTGAATACCACCCATTACCAATCCAACTAAACCTGCCATTATATAAAAATCATTTGGGACTTTCATAGAATAAGCAAAGACACATAAAATAGCCCAAAAAGCATTTAAAAAAAGTAAGGTTTTGATATTGCCAAATTTCTCCGAAGCTCTCGATGTAATAAATGCGCCAACAATTGCTATCAATTGAATTAATAAAATACAAATAATTAAACCTGTCTTTTCTACCTGAAAAATTTTGTCTAGACCTTGTAAAGTAGGGTCATCAGGATTTTTCCAAATTATTTCAGTTGAACCAAAATAGGTAGCAATCAACATTACGGTTTGTACCGCCATAATAAAAACAAAATAGCTGTATAAATATCTTTTCAAAGCAAGGTTTTCTTGTAACTGCTGCCAAACTTTTCTTAATTCATTAAAACCATTCATAATAACCGCTTTTGTAATTGGCTGTTTATTTTGATTTCCTTTGGGCAAATAGTAATACGTTATATGACTGAAGCCAATCCACCAAAGTCCGACAGAAATAAACGAAATACGCATAGCTTCCTCTGCTCCATCTATTCCAAATGTTTTAGGAAACATAACCATTGCTAAATTAAGTAACAATAAAAGTGTACTCCCAAAATATCCCAACGAGAACCCTCGAGCACTGACACGGTCTTGTTGATCTGGAAAAGCAATATCTGGTAAATAGGAATTATAAAATACTAAACTCGACCAAAAACCAATCAAACCAAAAAAGTAAAGCGTATAGCTAATAAATAAGTTATCCAAATTAAACCAATACAAACCAATACAGGAAATAGCACCCATATAGCAAAAAAAACGTAGAAATGATTTTTTATTCCCAACATAATCCGCAATACCTGAAAGTATTGGAGAAAATAACGCTACTATCAAAAAAGCAAAAGCTGTAACAAAACTAATCATAGCCGTGTCTTTGCACTGCATTCCAAAAATGGTGACATAATTTCTGCCACTTTCCTTAAAAATAATTTTATAAAAAATAGGAAAAACAGCCGAAGCAATAACCAAACTATAAACGGAATTTGCCCAATCATAGAAAGCCCAGGCATTGAGTAATTTTGGATGACCTTTAGGAAGTATTGGCATAATTAGTTTTTTTAAATAAAAAATCCCGAGTTAATTCGGGACTAAATATACTCTTTTTTTAGAATTGGAATATTATTTAAACGTTACGCCAAATTTTAATGCTTCAGCTTTAGCTTCAGGAACTAATCTTTTTAAATTAGCAATTCTAGTTTCATCTGAGGGATGCGTACTCATAAATTCTGCTGGTTTTTGTCCTCCAGATGCTTTTGACATTCTTCCCCAAAACTCAATAGCTCTTTCCGGATTGTATCCCGCAATAGCCATTAATTTCAATCCAATCATATCAGCTTCACTTTCATGACTTCTGCTAAAAGGCATCATGCCGCCATATTGTGATATGCCACCATAAGCTAACATAGCCAATTGTTGTGTTTGGGCACTTTCGCCTCCAGTAGCAACAGCAACACCAACAGCACCAGCTTGTTGCAACATTCCAGCACTCATTCGTTGTTGACCATGATTGGCTAACGCATGAGAAACTTCATGTCCCATAACGGTTGCTAATCCTTCTTCGTCTTTAGTAATAGGGAGAATTCCAGAATAGACTACAATTTTTCCGCCCGGCATACACCATGCGTTTACTTCTTTATTTTCTACCAATTTATATTCCCATCTATAATCTTTCAAATATTCGGTATATCCATTGGCATTCAACCATTTTTCTGCAGCAGCTCTTATTTTCATACCAACTTGCTCTACTTTTAGGGCATCAGTTGTACCAGCGATAACTTTATTTTCCTTCAAAAAAGTTCCATATTGCTGAAATGCAGTTGGAAATATTTGGCTGTTGTCTACCAAAGCCATAGTACTTTTTCCAGTAAACGGATTTTTAGCACACGATAGAATTAATATCAACGCTAACATCGTACACAATAAAACTCCCTTCTTCATAATTTAAAAATTGAATAACAAACTTACACAATCTAATATCAATAAAATTATAAAATTAAATTAAAAAATTACATAATCTATGCCCCAAATAGGTGTATCTCAGTGAAATCTTTATCAATAATTAAGAAGTTACCGCCATTAAATTGAACGTCTTCAAAAGTGATTTTTTCATTATCCACTTCAATTCTCTTCACTTTAAAAGGCAATCCTTTGAGGTTTACTTTAAACTTGGAATATTGTGTTTCAAATGTTCCTTCTCTGTGCTGTTGGATAATGAGTTCTTTTTCTTTACCAGTTGCATTAAAAGTTCGCAAAGAAAAACGCCCTTTGTTATAATCATAACCATCTTGAGCATCTTCGTATACCACTGATTTTTCTTTACCCATTTTGAAATATACATCCAATGATATTTGGTCAAATTGAAGTTCTCCCACATATTGTTGGACTGGGTATTTTGGAATAACACCACCTTCTTTAACGAAAATCGGAATTTGATCAAAATCCGATTTTATCCAAAGCTCTTTTTTTCCTTCTAATAATTCGTTTGTCCAGTAATTATACCAATTTCCCTTTGGAATATACATTCTTCTTCCTAAAGCATTGGGTTCTAATATTGGACAAACTAAAATTTGATTTCCAAAAATAAATTCATCTGTTCTGTAATGCGTATGAAAATCGTCTTGATCAAAATAAACCAGCGGCTTCAGCATTGGTGTTCCTTCATTGACGTATTGCCAAAACATCGTATATAAATAAGGTAACAATTGATAACGTAATTCCACAAATTTTCGTGTAATATCAATTACTTCTTCTCCAAATGACCAAGGTTCTTGTTCGCCATGATCGCCAGAAGAATGTGTTCGGCAAAAAGGATGAAACACACCTAGTTGTATCCAACGCGCATACAATTCACCCGAAGGTTGTTCTGCAAATCCACCAATATCAGAACCCGTGAAACCCATTCCTGAAATGGACATTCGTTGCATTTGAATATTGGCTATCCATAAATGTTCCCAAGTGGCTACATTATCACCGGTCCAAGAAGACGTGTATCGTTGCGCACCCGAATAAGCAGAACGAGTAATAATAAATGGTCTTTTGGGGTAGGCAAATCGTTTGACACCTTCGTAAGTTGCTCTTGCCATTTGAGTTCCATAAATATTGTGTGCTTTTCTGTGACTGCAAGGATTTCCGTCGTAATCATGACGAACATCATACGGAAACGTTTTTCCGGGGACATCCATAACTGCGGGCTCGTTCATATCATTCCAAACCCCTTTAACTCCAATTTCTGAAATCAATTCTTTGAATAAACCTGCCCACCATTCTCTAACATCAGGATTTGTATAATCGGGAAAATTACATTCGCCTGGCCATACTTTTCCTTTCATATAAGGTCCATCGGCACGCTTACAAAAATAATCTTTCTCTAAAGCTTCTTTATAAACGGAATAATCTTTGTCTATTTTTATTCCTGGATCAATAATAACAACCGTTTTGAAACCCTCTTTGGCCAACTCGGCAACCATTCTTTTGGGTTCAGGGAAATACTCTTTGCTCCAAGTGAAACAACGAAATCCTTCCATGTAATCAATATCCAAATAAATGGCATCACAAGGAATTTTTAGTTCTCTAAAAGTGGCTGCGACCTCTTTTACTTTACTTTCGGGATAATAACTCCATTTGCATTGATGGTATCCTAATGCCCACATGGGTGGCATTTCGGGTTTTCCCGTTAAATGAGTATAAGCTGTGACAACATCGCTCATTTTTGGACCATAAATAAAGTAGTAATTCATTTCACCACCTTCTGCCCAAAAACTGGTTACATTTCGTCGTTCATGACAAAAGTCAAAAAAAGTTCTAAACGTGTTATCGAAGAAAACGCCATAAGCTTTGTTATGATGCAACCCAATATAAAAAGGAACCACTTTGTATAATGGCTCTTGGTCTTTCTGAAAAGCATATTGATCGGTTGCCCAATTTTCTAATCGTTTTCCTTTCAAATTTAGATGAGTGGCTTTATCACCCAATCCGTAAAAACTTTCTCCATCTTTTGATTGTTTACTCATTTTTACAATATTGCCGCCATGCTCATAACTCTCTTCCCAGTGAAACCCAATTTCATCTTCTAAAATAGCAAAACCATCAATATCGTGAATGGAAACTTTGGCATCTTTTTTATTGACTTTACAATATACTTTGCTGGTTTTTATCAAATAATGAGTGCTTTCTTCAAACACTTCCAATTGATTGTAACCATGCGATTGGGCTTTGTCAATGGCGTATGAGAAATCATTGCTGAAATATCCTTTGGTAGTATAACGAAACCGAATTAGACTATCTCGAAAAATAGTGATTTTCAGAATCATATTGTTATCTGTGTTGAAAAAAATGCTGTCAACCTCTTGATGAAATGATATTATTTTAGAAGGAAACTGGTCTCCTTTATATTCAAGTTCTTGGTTGGTAATCATATTGATTTTTTTTTATGGTCAAGTTGCGAATTTAAAAAGTTAATTAAGATAAATTACATATTGCTAAAGTAATTTTTAACTACAACGTTTGCGGATTTTAATAAAACATTTTATTTTTAAACCATTAAGAAATTAAGTTAATTAAGTGTTTCCTATTAAGGTATTTTCTTAATGGAACTTAATTTCTTAATGGTTTGAGAAGTATTGTTAGTGGCTAAAGTTTAACTTATTTTATATACCGTAACTCCCAATGGTGGCAACACCAATTCAGCAGAGTATTCTCGATAATTCCAAGGAGTTTTATCAATTTTGATAGGTTTTGTAATTACTACTCCACTTCCGCCATATTCAGTACTATCCGAGTTAAATATTTGAGTTAGTTTGCCTTTGCTTGGTAGACCAATTCTATAATTTTCTCTTACCACTGGAGTAAAATTGGCAACGATAATTAAGTCGTCTTTTGGATTTAACCCTTTTCGGATGTAGCTCAAAACCGCATTTTCAGCATCGGAATAATTGATCCATTCAAAACCATCAACATGGAATTGTTTTTCATACAACGCCGGATTGTTTTTATACAACGCATTCAAATCGGTGATGCATTTTTTAATGCCATCATGATAACCATATTGCAACAAATGCCAATCGAGACTGCCTTCAAAATTCCATTCGCTGCTTTGTCCAAACTCGGCACCCATGAATAATAAATTGGTTCCGGGATGGGTAAACATATAGCCATACAACAATCGTAGGTTTGCAAAACGCTGCCATTCATCACCTGGCATTCTGCCAAGAATAGATTTTTTGCCATAAACTACTTCGTCATGCGACAACGGTAACATGAAGTTCTCTGTAAACGCATACGTCATTGAAAATGTCAAATCATTTTGATGGAAGCGACGGTATATTGGTTCTTTTTTGAAATATTGGAGCGTGTCATGCATCCAACCCATCATCCATTTCAGACCAAAACCCAATCCGCCTATAAAAGTAGGTCGTGAAACCATCGGAAAGCTAGTGCTTTCCTCGGCTATAGTTTGCACATCGGGGAAGTTGCTATATACAGCTTCGTTAAAATCTTTTAGGAAACTGATGGTATCCAAGTTTTCTCGTCCTCCATAAATATTCGGTTCCCATTCGCCATCTTTTCTGGAATAATCGAGATAGAGCATGGAAGCCACAGCATCTACTCGCAAGCCATCTACATGATATTGTTGTAACCAAAAAATGGCATTGCTAATGAGAAACGAACGCACTTCATTTCGACCATAATTAAAGACCAAACTCTTCCAATCGGGGTGGAACCCTTTGCGTCTATCGGGATGTTCATATAAGTTGGAACCATCAAAAAAGCCCAATCCATGAGCATCTTCTGGGAAATGGGATGGTACCCAATCCAAAATCACCCCAATTCCAGCTTGGTGCAATTTATCCACCAAAACCATAAAATCCTGTGGCTTTCCAAAACGAGAGGTTGGGGCAAAATAACCCACCAACTGATAGCCCCAAGACGGGTCATAAGGAAACTCCATCACAGGCATGAACTCTACATGAGTAAAACCAGTTTCTTTGACGTAGCTCACCAGTTGGTCTGCCATTTCAAGATAGGTGAGAAACTTTCCTTCGGCATTTCTTCTCCAAGAACCCAGATGTACTTCATAAACAGAATAGGGTTTGTCCAATCCGTTTTTATCTTTACGAGTGTCCATCCATTTCTTGTCTTTCCACTTATAGTCAAGATCCCAAATGATAGAAGCCGTTTCTGGTGGATGTTCGCAAAAGAGCGCAAACGGGTCGGCCTTCTCGGTGATAATGCCATTATTATTGGATTGGATTTTATATTTATACCGTGTGCCTTTATCCACTCCGGGAATAAATCCTTCCCAAATGCCCGAACCATCCCAACGTACATTCAGTTGATGTTCCCCTTGTATCCAATAATTGAAATCGCCCACCACGGAAACGGAACGTGCTGATGGTGCCCAAACGGCAAAGTAAACGCCTTTCACACCGTTTACTTCTATGAGGTGTGCACCTAGTTTTTCATATAATCTAAAATGTTTTCCTGCTTTGAATAAATCGATGTCGAAATCGGTGAAGAGAGAGTGTACTTGTACTTGGTTCATTATTTTTGTCATTGCGAGGAGTTGCGAGCTTCGAAGCAAAGCAATCTCGTCCTCATATTAGTTATTTTTAATTTCGTTTTAAATATAATTAACTGAATCAATTTTTGATTGAATTCCATTAAAATACTCTACATAATCGGTTAAATCAGTATCAATCCAATTTAATATTTCGTAAATATCATTATTTATCAGTATAGCTTCAGAGAAATCTATTGAGTTACCATCAAAACAAATAGGTTCGTTATGATAAATCCTATTTCTAAATTCCCTAATTCTATTAAGCTTTTGAGAAATAATACTCCTATTTATCTGAGCTGGTTTATTACCAAATGTATGAATAACACAACCTCCTATTAATCTATAATGATGAGTATCAAATAAACTTGTCCAAAATCCTAATGTCTGCTCGGCAATAATTTTACCTGATGTTAGTGTTCCTCCTTTTCTAATTATTGATTGCTCAGCACTATCAACACATTTTCTTAAAAAAAATTTTGAACCCGTTAAACTTGGCGAACTCATAAAACCATTTCTTTCCGTCATTATCCAATTTGGATTAACAAAATGAGCCAAAACCTGATAATTAAATGAATTCCTAATAAATATTTCAAACAAATTAAAAATAGGATAAAATGATTGTGAAACCCTCAAATTTATTCTATAAAGCTTTTGAGCTTTTGATTTAGAATTATCACAAGCTATCAAAAATCTATTTAATCTGGGTTGAGATACAAAATACTCTAATTTATTATACTCCAATTTTTTTTGATTATTTTAAAAAACAATTACTATCTTTGCCTTGTAATGCTTGATACAGCCTCTTTCTTTATTGAAACGTAATCAAGTTTAAGATTTTAGCCCTTGGAAACAAGGGCTTTTTTTATTTGTACTTGGTTCATGGTTTTTGGTTTATCCTCACCCCCAACCCCTCTCCAAAGGAGAGGGGAGCTGAGAAGCGAGTGTTTGTTATTGTTTGTTTTTTTTACCCTAACAGGGTTTTGAACCCTGTTAGGGTTGCTTATTTTTTATTTTCTTGTCATTGCGAGGAACGAAGCAATCTCGTCCTCATATTAGTTAGTTGTTATTTTTTATTTCTGACACCCTAGTCCATACTGAGCAAAGCCGAAGTACTCGGGATGACAGTTTGTATAAATGACTACTTTTTTCTATTCAAATCCTATTTAGCCCCGATTGTAGCTGGCTGCCGTGCAGCGCGGAAAGCGGGAATAGGGATTGTTGAAAATGCCCGAGCCATTCGCTCCTAATTTTTCACTTCCAACTCCCATCTTCCATCTCCCATCTTCCATCTTCCCAATTCTTAATACCCCATTATACTCTGTATCCCTCGCAACGGTATCACCGCCCAGCGAGGTCGTGAGTTCAACTCATAACCCAGCTCATAAACCGCTTTTTCTACTAAGCAATATTTCAATAGAAACTCAATTTCTTGGTTATATCCAATATTTAAATTTCCTCCTTGGGCTTTCTCTACATACGTTTCTAAAAAAGCGCCTACAAAATAGTTGAATAAAATTTCGGCTGCCTTAAAAAGCTGCTCTTGGTCAAAAGGATATTTGTCTTTGTTGTTGAAAATAGTGGCATAAATGGCGTAGTGAAAGGAACGAAATAGCCCCGCAACGTCTTTCAGTGGTGGTTGTTTCACTTTTCTATCGCGGATAGTGCTTTCGGGCTCGCCTTCGAAATCTAAGATATAAAAATCATCACCATTCACCAAGACTTGTCCCAAATGATAATCCCCATGAATTCGGATGCGTTCACTCTTCATCTTAGTCCAATCAAAATCGACAAAATGCTTACGGACTAATTTCTTGTTTTCCATGAATTGATGGGCTAAGTCCAGAGCCAATCCATCTAATTTATGCAAACTGTTTTCTATAATATTCAATCGGTTTTGAAACTGATACAACATTCGGTTTTTGAGCCAAACGGTATAATCGCCGTTATAAGTCGTAGGAGTGAATGCCGTGTCGTGTATGCATCCTCCTAATGCAATATGCATTTCGGCAGTACGTTTTGCCATAGTTTGAATACGCAAAAACAAACTCAATCCCACCCAATCAATAATCTCGGGTGGAATTTCATTAATCTTTACTCGTTTAAACAAAGGAATATCGGGCAGTTTGTCTATCTTGATTTTCTTTTGCTTCAAATTACCAAATACACCATCAATTTCATCCAACATAAACTGCCAAGCATCCCCTTGATTGGGCACTAATTCTTGCATCAATCCCAGTGTAATATTTCCTTCGGGCAGTGCCAAATTAATACTTCCGGTATAAGCAGGCGAACTTTTGAAATGCATGGTCTCAGTCAAAAAACGACTGATTTCATAGTCAGGATTGGTACTCACATAAATGCGGCGGAAAATTTTCAAAACAAAAGCGTCGTTATAAATAATGGAAGTATTGCTTTGCTCCAATCCCATGAAGCGTGAAGATTTGTACTCCATAACTTCAAACTTGGTTCCTTTATGAAAAACCAATTTCAACTCAGGATTTTCTTTGGCTTGAACAATATTATCGAATAACAATTTTCTGAAATCTTCTTGGTGTAAAGCATCCACCAAAAATCCTTTGGCATTGCCCATTTGTACTGGAGCAATAATAGTATTGGTATCTAACTCCTCTTCTGCCATAAATGCCAATGGCATGAAATAATGCTGATAAAATGCTTCTTTGAAATTCACTTCCAACAATACACCATAATAGGTGTTTTTCTTCGAAGTTATTTTAAAATGATCGACTACTTCTATATACTTTAGCGTACTGGCTTTACCGCCATACCATCGTTTGTTGATGATATAGTTTTCTAAAATATCAGAAGAAAATATCTTGATAAACTCTTCACCTTCAAAAGCATGTTTCCAATCGGTTTTAAAAACGAATGTGTTTTGAAATTCATCTTCGTTAATTTTATTTTCCATTATTTTATAATTTTAAATAAATGAAATGGCAAAGAAGGATGTAGTTCAACAAAATTCCATTCTTTATCCCAAATATAACTGTTTCCAGTAATCAATTCAATCACTTTAATAGAATGGCCTTGTTGAATTCCTAGAGCTTTCAAAGGCAATTGTACCCAAGCTTGTTTTGGATAATAAGGATCGATATTACAAATCATCAAGGTTTCGTCTAATCGTTGATCATCATACTTGTAATAGGAAATGACATGGTCGTTATCAGTAGCACAAAACTGAATGTTATTGGTTTGTTGTAACGATAGATGTTCATGACGAATTTTATTCAGTCGAGTAATTACTGTAATTAATTTGTTCTGAATAGTCCAATCCCAATTGAAGAATTCATATTTTTCAGAATTATGATATTCCTCCTTGCCAGGCATAGCTTCCGAAATCATGTATTCATAAACGGGTCCATAAATACCGATGCTAGAACTTAAAGTTGCTGCTAAAAAGTACTTATGAAGGTACACACTTTCGTGCCCACTTTGAAGTGCATACGGTAAAATATCAGGTGTATTCGGCCAAAAGTTAGGTCGGAAAAATTCACTCTGTTCTGTTTTGGTTAATTCTTCCACATATTCAATTAGTTCGGCTTTGGTATTTCTCCATGTAAAATAAGTATAGGATTGAGAGAAACCTTGCTTCGCCAGTTCATGCATGATTTTCGGTCTGGTAAAAGCTTCTGCTAAAAACAATACATCAGGATGCATTTTCTTTACTTCTGCAATTAACCATCCCCAAAAATAAAAAGGTTTTGTATGCGGATTATCCACTCTAAATACCCTGATATCGCATTCCTCGACCCAAAATAAAGCAACATCTAGTAATTCTTTCCAAAGGTTTTTCCAATCGCCGCTTTCAAAATATATCGGTTGAATATCTTGGTATTTCTTTGGTGGATTTTCGGCGTATTGCACAGTTCCGTCAGGACGCCATTTGAACCATTGTGGAAAATCTTTTACATAAGGATGATCCGGTGCAGCTTGCAAAGCATAATCCATTGCGACTTCTATGTTTAGTTTTTTTGCCGCATTAACCAACGATTTGAAATCATCTATAGTTCCTAATTCAGGATGAGTTGCCTTATGCCCACCATGTTTAGAGCCAATTCCCCAAGGCGAACCCACATCTCCTGGTTGTGCATTAGTTGCATTATTTTTTCCTTTTCGATTTACCTCTCCGATAGGGTGAATAGGTGGAAAATACAAAGTATCAAATCCCATGGCAGCCACTCTTGGTAACAATTTTTCACAATCTTTAAACGTACCATGCTTCCCTTTTTCTTGCGAAGCTGAACGTGGAAAAAATTCATACCACGTACTAAACAACGCTTTCTTTCTATCAACATACACTTGCAATTCAGCCGAAGTATTGGCTAAAGTTCGAGTTGGATACATTTTAAATATATGGTGCAATTCAGGTGATAAAGCAATAGCTACCGCCTTATCATATTGTTTTTCATCTTGAAATGCTTTGATAGCAGTCGTCAAATAGGCTTTTTCTTCTTTACTAACTTCTTTCAAGATAGCATCGCAATATTCAGCTCCTTCTAATAATTCTGATTTTACATACTGATTATCCTCAATTTTTCTTTGAGTTCCATGTTGCCAGTTCAAAGCATAATCGACCCAACCTTCAACCAAATAGGAATAAAAACCTTGCTTTTCAACTTGAAATTCAGCTCTCCATTCATCATTTCCTGTTTCAACCATTCTGATTTCTTGCCATTTCTTTTCTTTTTCGTGTTTAAATTTAACACTACAGGCCACGACATCATGACCATCAGAAAAAACATTAGCAGTAACTATTACTTTTTGACCTACAATTCTTTTGATAAAAAAAGCGCCACCGTCAAGTTGTGGAGAAACATTTTCAATTATTATTCGAGTTTGGTTTTGCATTTTGACTTATATTTATGATGTTGAAATTTAAAAAAAAATAATTTAACTTTCTGCTAGAATTAAAAATTATTGAAATGACAAAAAAATCTCAATTAAACACACAATCATTGCAAATTCCGAAACTAATTCTCTTATCT
>NZ_JBKCVI010000191.1:0-7026 GCF_046317795.1 Flavobacterium sp.
GACCCAATTCCCAAACAACAATTTTATTACGAATATTATTGTGGATGGCGAGTTAACTCCTGTAGAAGTGGATATTAGTTCGCCGCCAGCTGCGTATCATCTTTTGCATTTTGCATCTGATTTTCAATTTAAAGTAGCTGAAAATTCTATGGTAACATTAGGTTTTTCTGTATTTAACCTTTTTGACACAAAATACAGAGATTATTTAAACAGACAACGTTTCTATGCCGATGAAATGGGTAGGAACTTTCAAATTCAATTAAAAATTAATTATTAAAAATGAAAACAATGAAAAATTTAAACAAAACAAAGATCTTTTTTTTAGCAATTATTGCTGTAGCAATTTCATCATGTAGCAACGATGACAAACCTGTAAATGAAGAAGAACTAATTACAACTGTTAGAACCACGCTTGTTGGTGGAGGACAAACAATTACTTTAACATCCAGAGATTTAGATGGTGATGGCCCAAATCCGCCTGTAATTACCCCTGCAACAGGAAGTTTGTCTCCAAATACGACATACAATGGGACGGTTACTTTTTTAAATGAATCGGTAACACCTGCAGATGATATAACAGTTGAAGTTGAGGAAGAAGGTGTAGATCATCAAATATTTTATCAAGCACCAAGTACCATTGGAACATTCACCTATTTAGATGCTGATGCTAATGGAAAACCAATTGGTTTAGACTTTACATTGACTACGGGCAGTTCTTCAACAACAGGAAATTTAACGGTTACATTAAGACATTTACCAAACAAGTCTGCAGCTGGTGTTGCCAGTGGAGACATCACCAACGCTGGTGGTTCCACCGATGCTGCAGTTACTTATCCTATTAGTATCGGAAATTAATTTCGCAGTATTTTTAAAAAAGGTTGCCATCAAATTTGGCAATCTTTTTTATTGTATTGAATTATTAATATTATAAAATTTTACAATTGTTTATAATTAATGTAAAGTTTTAGGTCTTAAAGGGTTTTTTATACAAATAATTAATGCTATTTTTACCATATTACTAATTCAAAATTCTTGTTTTATGAATTCAATGTTTACTAAAATCGTTAGAATATTTTTAGGTTTAGTGCTTGTAGTATTTGGGGCAAATAAGTTTTTGCATTTCATCCCGATGGATACTCCTGATTTAAATACTGCTGCAGGGCAATTTATGAATTCGCTTGGCGCAACAGGTTATATATTTCCAGTTGTGGGAGTTTTAGAAGTTATTATTGGAGCCATGCTTTTGTTTAAAAAATACATTGCTTTTGCTTTGATATTGTTAGCGCCAATATCCATTAACATTTTGCTTTTCCATTTGTTTTTAGATATCCCTGGATTGTCAATAGCGCTATTGATTTTGGTTTTCAACTCGATTTTAATTTTTAAACATTGGCAACAATACAAACCTTTATTTTACTAAAATCGTTTTAGCAAAATCCCAAAGCAGACTTTTTATCCTAACAAGTCTGCTTTTTTAATATTCTATTTTTCCAACATGACGCATGACGCGCATAATTCTATCTTTTCTTCGTTCGATGTAGGAACTAGAATTAGTGGCTTTATATTTTCTAGGATTTGGGAGAATAGCAGCAATTCCGGCAGCTTCTCTTTTGGTTAAATTCTTTGCTTCTTTTCGATACCAATGTCTGGCGGCTTCTTGTGCGCCATAAACGCCATTACCCATTTCTATACTATTCAAATACACTTCCATAATGCGTTTTTTACCCCATATGATTTCTATCAAAACAGTGAAATAGGCTTCCAGTCCTTTGCGCACATAACTTCTTCCTTGCCAAAGAAAAACGTTTTTAGCGGTTTGTTGTGAGATGGTGCTTCCACCTTTTAGCTTCCTCCCTTTTTGATTATTTTTAAAAGCTTTTTGCATAGCTTCAAAATCAAAACCGCTGTGCTTTAAAAAATTACCATCTTCGCTAGCAATAACGGCTTTTTGAAGATTGGGCGATATTTCTTCTAGCGGAACCCAATCATGACTATAAATAGCATCTTGATTGTCTGATTTAAATTCTATGATTCTAATCACCATTAATGGCGTAAAGGGAATGGGAACCCATTTAAAAATAATGACAGAAACAATAGAAAGTCCAAAAAACCAAAGCATGGCTTTCCAAATCCAACGAGAAATTTTTTTTATCATATCTTATTTTACTAAATCAGCTAATTCTTGACCTATTAAACTTCCTATAGCAACTCCCATTCCGCCTAGTCTTACTCCACAATATACATTTTCGGAAAGTTGTTCTACAAATGGATTTTTACTGGAACCTAATCCCATAATGCCGCTCCATCGATGGGCAATTTTGAAATCGGTGTTTGGTAAAATTACTTCTTTTAGTAATTCCTCCAAACGATTTTGAATTAATTCTGTTTGACCTAATTCAGTGGTGGTTTCGCCTTCGAAATCTAGATTCCTTCCTCCACCTAGTAATATTCTATCATCAATATTTCTAAAATAATAATACCCTTTATCCAAATGAAAGGTTCCTTTAATGTCCAAATTAGGTATTGGTTCGGTTATCAAAACTTGAGCTCTGGCAGGTTTTACCTGATTATTTGTGAGTTGTGACGCAAAACCATTCGTCGCAAAAAGCAACTTTTTAGTACTGAATATAAAATCTCCAATAGCAACTTCTACACTCTCTCTTTTTTCATGAAAAGCTGCAACTTCTACTTGATTTAATATCATAATATTATTTGAATTCGCTTTTTGTAATAAGGCGTGCATCATTTTTCCAGTATCAATTTGGGCTTCATAAGGATTAAAAATCAAATAGTCTTGAATACCTTTGAAGTCAAATCGGTCAACTTCTTTTGTGAAAATTTCATTTCTAAAAATAGGTTTCAATATTTCATTAATAAATGGTAACTTTTGTAAACATTCATTGTAAATACTTTCATCATCCTTCAAAAACAATTCATAACCTCCATAGGGTTTGAAATCGATGACTGAATCACCCAGGTTTTTGCGAAGCAATTGCAAACCGTTCCACCGTTTTTGAATTAATTGAATAACTTCTTCTTCGCTATGTGATTTTAAATCGTCAAGTATTTCGGAAATACTGCCAAAACAAGCGAACCCAGCATTTTTTGTACTAGCGCCTTGCGGTAAAATCCCTTTTTCTAAAATCAATATCTTACTGTCTGGAAATTTATTGCGCAATGCTAACGCACAATGCAAGCCAACAATTCCGCTACCGACGATAGTGAAATCAATATTTGAAAACCAATTTTTAAGTTCCCAGTAACTTAAGTTCATTTTTAATTTTTGTTAAAAATAGTTTTTGTTAATTGCAGTGCAAAACAAAAATACTGTTTTATGATTATTATAAAGTTTTATCTTATTTATTAAGTATAATTTATCTTTTTCCAATATTATTTAGCATTATAGTAATAGAATTAAGCATTGTTTTGCTTTTTTCTAAAAATATTTATACTTTTATAATCTAAATTAACCAAATTTAATATACTATGAAGTACAATTTACTCTCGTTCGCTTTGCTAATAATTAGCAGTGTAACTTTTTCACAAACTAAAAGCTCTCTTTGGAATTCAACCACAAAAAAAAGTGATATGATTCCTTTCGAAAGTGAAATGATTTTACCCGAAAAGAATCTATTTACTTTAAATATAGAACAAGTAAAAACTATTCTAGCAAGTGCGCCAAAAAGAACTGCTGACTTAAAAAACTCAAACACAATTCTTGCCATTCCAAATCAAAATGGTCAGTTGCAAAATTTTAAAGTTTTTGAAAACTCCGTTTTAGAACCTGCTTTAGCTGCTCGTTATCCAGAAATTAAATCATATATTGGTGTTGGAATTGACAATCCGGCTGTGGTATCTTATTTTAGTGTCTCGCCTTTAGGATTTAAATCAATGACTATTAATGCTGATAGAACTACAGTTTTTATTGAGCCAATTTCTAGAGATTTATCTACTTACACGGTATACGATAGAGCTGATAAACAAAAAGTACTTACATCTTTTGAGTGTTCTGTTGTAGATAAAGCTAAAACAAGTCCTGAAATTTTGCTTAGAAACGCAGACGATTCAACTTTGAGAACATTTCGCCTTGCTGTATCATGTACAGGAGAATATGCTGCTTACTTTGGAGGAACTAAGGCACAAGCATTAGCTGCCATTAACGCATCTATAACAAGAGTTAATGGAGTTTTTGAAAATGATTTTGCTGTAAGGATGGTTTTAATTGCAAACAATGATTTAGTACTTTATACAAATGCTTCAACAGATCCTTATACAACAAGTTACAATAGCCAGTTGCAAAGTACATTAACATCTGTAATTGGAGAATCTAACTACGATGTAGGTCATTTATTTGTTAGAGCTTCAAACAACGGAAATGCAGGATGTATAGGTTGTGTTTGTGTAAACGGCTCAAAAGGAAGTGCTTTTACTTCGAGTACAATACCTACAGGTGACACATTTGATATTGATTATGTGGCACATGAAATAGGTCATCAATTTGGCGCCAATCACACATTTTCAATGAATAATGAAGGAACTGGTGCAAATATGGAACCAGGTTCGGGCTCAACTATAATGGGGTATGCGGGTATAACTAGTCAAGATGTTCAACCAAATTCAGACGTCTATTTTCACGCTTTTAGTATCCAACAAGTTACAAATAATGTGAAGAATAAAACGTGTCAAACCAATACGCCTACAGGAAATGCAATACCAACGGCTAATGCTGGTTTAGATTACACCATTCCTAAAAGTACTCCGTTTATGTTAACAGGTTCAGGAACAGATGCAAACGGAGATGCGTTAACGTATAACTGGGAACAATTTGATAATGCTGCATCAACTGCAACTGGTGCAAGTTCCGCAGCAAGTGCTACAAGAACATCAGGCCCAACATTTAGATCATACAACTCAACAACGACACCAGTTAGATATTTTCCTAGAATTCAATCGGTGTTGGCAGGTTCAAACACAACACAAGGAACTGAAATTGTAGTTGAAGCTTTACCATCAGTAGCAAGAACGATGAATTTTAGACTCACTGTACGTGATAATAGAGTTGGAGGTTCTGGCAATAAATCGGATGATATGATTGTAACGGTTAATGCTACTGCAGGTCCATTTACTGTTAATTCTCCAAATACTGCAGTTTCATTCGTTGGGGGAAGTTCACAAACCATAACTTGGTCTGTAGCTGGTACTACTGCTAATGGTGTTAATTGTGCCAATGTTGATATCCTTTTATCAACAAATGGCGGAACAACTTGGAATAATTTATTGGCTTCAACCCCAAATGACGGTACTCAAGCAGTTACCATTCCGAATACACCGGGAACAACCAACAGAATTATGGTAAAAGGTACTAACCATATTTTCTTTGATGTTTCTAATACTAACTTTACTATCACAGCTGGATCTGCTCCAGACACTATTGCGCCAACAGCTCCAACTTTATCCGCATCAGGAACAACACAAACAACAACCAACTTATCATGGTCGGGCGCGACAGATAATGTGGCTGTAACAGGATACGATGTCTTTAGAAACGGCTCTTTAATTGGTTCTACTACTACCGCAACTACTTTTGCTGTAACAGGTTTGACCGCTTCTACAACTTATACTTTTAATGTTAGAGCAAAAGATGCTGCAGGTAATAGTTCCGGAAATAGTAATACTGTTACGGTTACAACTTTAGCTGTTTCAACGGTTACTTACTGTGTTTCTAGAGGAAATAGTACAGCCGACGAGTTTATCAATAGAGTGCAACTGGGTTCTATAAATAATTTATCTGGCAATAATGGTGGATATGGTAATTTTACTGCACTTTCTACCAACTTGGTACGCGGAACAAGTACTACAATAACGATAACTCCAGGATGGACTAGTGCAGTTTATAGCGAAGCATACAGAGTATGGATAGATTATAATCGTGATGGTGATTTCCTTGATGCTGGTGAGCAAGTGTTTAATAGAAATAGAACTACGGCAACGCCAATTTCTGGAAGTTTTACAATTCCTACTACAGCATTGTTGGGTTCAACCAGAATGAGAGTGTCAATGAAATACAATGCCTCTCCAACTTCTTGTGAAACTTTCTCTTTTGGTGAAGTAGAAGATTATACCGTAAATATTACTTCAACAGCAAGAATGGATGAGACCAATAATACTTCTTTATCCTTCAATCTATATCCAAATCCTGTTAAAGGTGATTTCTTAAATATTTCAAACCTTGAAATGACATCAACCTATAGAATATTCAATATGATGGGACAAGAATTAGGTAAAGGAAAAATTGAAAACAATACTGTTTTTGTAGGTTCATTAAAAGCTGGCGCTTATTTAATTGAAGTTACTGATGCAACATCCAAAAACACGAAACGTTTTATAAAAGAATAATAATTGTTTAAGATAGTTTTATAGCCACTCTCAAAAGGAGTGGTTTTTTTATTGATTTTACTCCTGCTTCATAAAATGTTACTTTTCTAACGCTACGCGGGGTAAAGTTGGAAGTCATTTGGATCTTTTCTAAGGAACAGTTTGCGCAGCTGGGGCTATCTTAGCTATCTTGTCAATAGTCTTGTCATGCTAGTTCAGACTGATACTATTCGTTTTAAAACCATTTTCCTTGCCAAAATCACGTGCTTTTCTTTCTCGATAACCATTTGCGTATGTATCAGATTTTTTTTTGATCAAGATGGTGTTCACTTTTCATAAAAGCGTTCAAAGTCATTTGCATTAATAAATTAGTGCCGTTTTCTGAATTTGCTATATTCAACATTAATTCAGAGATTTGTTCTTGTGTAAAGTTCATTAGTCTGTAAGTTTATCGTTAGTAATTTAAAATTACAAATTTTTAACTTTACACACTTTTTTTGTACAGTATCAGGCTTAACTTCTCTGTTCGACTATCTTTACTTAATTTTTTCTAAAAATTTATATAAAACAAAAAAAGTCCCCATCAAATAAATGATGAGGACTTCCATAAAAAAGGCAGCGACATACTCTCCCACAAAATGCAGTACCATC
>NZ_JBKCVI010000192.1:0-10687 GCF_046317795.1 Flavobacterium sp.
GTTTCTGATGGTGGCGTGCATTCGCATACGTCGCATTTGCGCAGTTTGATAGATGCTTCACAGGACTTTGGGTTGCAAAAAGTATTCGTTCATGCATTTACGGATGGACGCGATGTAGACCCAAAATCGGGGAAAGCATATATTCAAGATTTAGAAAACTATATTCAAAATACTTCGGTTAAAATTGCCTCTGTTATTGGTCGTTATTATGCTATGGATCGTGACAAAAGATGGGAAAGAGTTAAGTTGGCTTATGATTTACTGGTAAATGGTACTGGCACACCCACCACTAATTTGGTGCAAAGCATCGCCGATAGTTATGCCGAAAAAGTTACCGATGAATTCATCCAACCCTTAACCGCTGTTGACACATTTGATAAACCCATTGCCACCATTCAAAATGACGATGTGGTGATTTTCTTCAACTTTAGAACCGATAGAGGAAGAGAATTGACCGAAGCCCTTTCGCAAAAAGATTTCCATGAGTTCAACATGCACAAACTGAATTTGTATTATGTTACCATGACCAATTATGATGATACCTATCAAAACGTTCATGTGATTTATGATAAAGACAACATCACTGAAACGCTTGGCGAAGTTTTGGAAAAGAACAACAAAACACAGATACGCATAGCCGAAACCGAGAAATATCCACACGTTACTTTCTTTTTTTCCGGCGGAAGAGAACAACCTTTTCAGGGTGAAACCCGAATTTTAAGAAATTCTCCAAAAGTAGCCACTTACGATTTGCAACCCGAAATGAGCGCCTATGAACTCAAAGACGCCCTGATTCCCGAACTTAAAGAAGGGAAAGTGGATTTTGTTTGCCTCAACTTTGCCAATGGCGATAAGGTAGGACACACCGGCATTATGGCAGCCGCTATCAAAGCATGTGAAGCCGTAGATGCTTGTGTGAAGGAAGTAGTTGAAGCAGCATTAGAAAACAATTACACCACCATCATCATTGCCGACCATGGCAATTGTGAAACGATGATTAATCCTGATGGAAGCCCAAACACGGCGCATACCACCAACCCAGTGCCGATTATTTTGGTAGATAAAGACCACTTGCCGGTGCGAGATGGTGTTTTGGGCGACCTTGCTCCTACCATCCTTGAACTGATGGGAGTAGAAAAACCCGCTGTAATGACAGGGCATTCTTTATTGGTACGATTATAAAAAAACCATCGACTGCCTGTTTGCCGGGAGATTGATGCTCGGGTAAAATTTTTCGTAAAGTACGAAATGGTTTTTTGCCACGGATTAAACGGATTAAACGGATTTTTTGTTTTGATACTTTAACCGCAGTGTGCGCGAAGTTTTACGCAATGTACGCAATGGTTTTTTGCGATGGAGATAACGGATAAATTGGATTTTTTTGCCTACGAAGACTGGAAAATTCGCAGAACGAGTTTTTTATTTAATCAACAAATATTTCTTTCAATATTTGTTTAACTTGTAAAGTTTCTTTTAGCGATAACTTACTTATTGTTTTTATAATTCTAGTTTTATCAATTGTTCTTATCTGATCTAATACAACCCAACCTGTAACTTCCTTATTTTTAAGCTCTAAACGAGTTGGGTAAAATTTTGAAGTATTGGTAATTGGCGCTATAACTACATTTTGTAAATGTTTATTCATTTCATTTGGAGAAATAACTGCACAAGGTCTGATTTTTTTCATTTCACTTCCTATGCTTGGGTCAAGATTTACAAGTATAATTTCATATTGTTTTATTTCCATTCTTCTAAAGATTCATCGCAAAAAACATCATCTATCAAAAGTTGATCGTCTCCATTTTTATGCATTTGCATAAAAGCTTGTTCCCAATTTTTTCTTGGCTCTGTTTTCGCTTTTATTACTATTTGTGTTTTTTCCAAAATTAATTCTACTTTATCACTAATGTTATATTGTTCCAAGATGGTTTTTGAAAATCTAATTCCCTTAGAGTTTCCTATGTTGATTACTGATAATTCCATTTTTTGATTTTATTTAATTTAAAGTAGCTACAAAGTAATAACATTATTTGTTTCAAAACAATAATTTTACCTTTTTTATTGTATGGGGTTGCAAATCGGTTCTCTAGAGTTGAACAAATTCGAGCCGACTGAGACGGGTTTTGCAAATCCACGCTATTGGGGGTCTTGGGCGACCTTGTGCTTCTACCATCCTTGATCTGATGGGCGTTGAAAAACCCGCTGTAATGACAGGGCATTCTTTATTGGTACGATGATAAAATAAGCCCTCGACTGCCTGTTTGCCGAGAGATTGACGCTCGGAGAATGTCATTACGTTAAGCACTTACTTGTCATTGTTTCGCCTGCCTGCCTGTCGACAGACAGGTTCGAGCAGAGCTCTCGTTTGCGTAGGAATCGCATTAGTTATTATGTTTTGTGATTTGCCTGCCTTACGGCAGACAGGGTAGCGCGAAGTTTTACGCAAAGTACGCAATGTTATTTCCACGGATTAAACTGAATTTTTTTGGCTACAAAGTCAAGAAGATTAACAGAGCGGGCTTTTATTCACGATCCAAACGAAAGGATTTGGGTGCACTCTATTTTGAAAATGTCCCAAATAGAGTCTAACTTTTTGTGGCATGTTCAAAACTGGGAATTTTTTTTACTTCTTTACAGACTCTTTTAATTTTTTTGCAGCCTCTTCTATTTTTTCAGCACTTTTTTGTTTTAAGCTTTCTACTTTGGAGTTGGCTTTGTCTTTCAAGGTATCTAGTTTAGCTTCAGCTTTTATCTTAGCCGAATCAATGGTGGTTGTCACTTCTTGGGTGACAGCGTCTTTCGCTTCGTCTAATTTTTCTTTGGTTTTGTCTAGGCAGCTGGATAATAGAGAAACAAATGCTAGTGATAAGATTATTTTTTTCATATGTTTATGATATTTATTTTTTTAAGGTCTCCCGATAGCTATCGGGAGTAATCGCTCAATCTTCATTGGTGTTTGCTTACGCAAACTTCTTATTAATGGCGATTTCAAAATTGTATTTTTTAAATGAATTAAGCCGAAATCGTTTCTATTTCTTTATCTATTTTATTAACCAATCCAACCAAAACTTTGCCCGGGCCAACTTCAGTAAAACTGGTGGCGCCATCTTTTATCATTTGTTGCACCGATTGTGTCCATTTCACAGGTGCAGTCAATTGGAGGATTAGGTTTTTCTTGATATCGTCAGCAGACGATACTGCATTTGCAATCACATTTTGATATACTGGACAAATTGGGGTGTTGAAAGTCGTGGCTTCAATTGCTGCCGCTAATTCCTCTCTGGCAGGTTCCATCATGGGTGAGTGAAAGGCACCACCAACGGGTAATAACAGTGCGCGTTTAGCACCAGCTGCTTTCATAGCTTCACATGCTTTTTCCACTGCCGGAAATTCGCCCGAAATTACTAATTGCCCTGGGCAATTATAATTTGCGGCTACGACAACACCATCAATAGCAGCACAAACCTCTTCAACAATTTTATCGTCCAAACCCAAAACTGCTGCCATTGTTGAAGGTGCCATTTCACACGCTTTTTGCATGGCTAACGCTCTTTGTGAAACCAATTTTAATCCGTCTTCAAAAGACAAAGCACCATTTGCAACTAAAGCAGAAAATTCACCTAGCGAATGTCCTGCTACCATGTCGGGTTTAATATTTAGTGTTTTTGCCAAAATTACGGAATGTAAAAAAACTGCTGGTTGGGTAACTTTGGTTTCTTTTAATTCTTCAGCTGTTCCTTCAAACATGATATCAGTAATTCGAAATCCTAAAATGTCGTTGGCTTTTTCGAAAAGTTCTTTGGCTAAAGCCGAATTCTCGTATAACTCTTTACCCATTCCGGTAAATTGTGCTCCTTGTCCAGGGAAAACGTATGCTTTCATCTAAGAATTTTAAATGGTTATATTTTATATGTTCAAACAAAACTGCTAATTTAAAACATACAATCAAAAGTAGTGCTATATTTATGATAAATTGTAACTTTTTAACTGGCAAGCGACGTATAAGCATAAAAATATCAATCATGAAAAAAGTAGTACTTATTTTAATTCTTTTAGTTATTGGGTTCTTGTTATTTTATTTAAACTTGCCTGTATTGCAATACGGTTTTTATGGAATAGGATTCATAACGTTATTGTTATTGTTTATTTATTTTTTCATTTCTCTTGGAATTACAGTTGACAATTCTGGAAAGAAATTTATAATTGGCTCAAGACCAAAAAAAATCATATTAATCCTCATTGGTTTAATTTTAGTTTATTTGACAGTAGTTCCGTTATTTACTACTGCAACTATTTTTCACACTGCTAGTTATCAAAAAATGATTGGAAAGGTTGAAAATGGTCAAAAATTATCAAAACATATTGCTCCAATTTCATTGGATAAAATTCGAGTTGTAGATCAAGAATTGGCTTATTTACTGGGTGAAAAAATCATTGGTTCACAACCTGCGTTGGGAAGTCAAATTGAATTAGGGAAGTTTTCTATTCAAAAAGTTAATAATGAACTCTATTGGATTGCACCATTATTGCATTCAGGATTTTTTAAATGGCTCAATAATAAAGAAGGAACTCCCGGATATGTAATGGTTTCGGCAACAAACGAACGCGATGTTAAGTTAGTGCAAGAAATAGACGGAAAACCATTGAGAATAAAATTCCAACCGAATGCTTATTTCCAAAGTGATATTCACCGACATGTGTATTTTAATGGATTTGCATCCGTTGGCCTTGCCGATTTTACATTTGAAATTGATGAAAAAGGAAATCCTTTTTGGGTAATTACAACCTATAAAAAAGAGATTGGATTTTCAGGAAAAAACACTACTGGAATTGTTGTAGTAGATGCTCAAACAGGTGCTATTCAAAATTATTCTATTAAAAACTCGCCTAGTTGGGTCGATAGAATTCAGCCGACAGAATTTATAGAAGAGCAATTGAATGATTGGGGAGAATATGTCAACGGATATTGGAATTTTTCAAACACCAATAAATTACAAATTACCGAAGGTTTGACTTTAGTATATGGACAAAATAATAAATCCTATTGGTATACAGGTTTAACTTCTGTTGGAAGTGACGAAAGTGCTGTTGGTTTTGTATTGGTTGATACACGAACCAAAGAAACTACCTTTTACAAACAAAGTGGCGCAACCGAATTTGCAGCTCAAAGTTCAGCAGAGGGCAAAGTTCAAGAAAAAGGATATAAAGCATCGTTGCCAATTCCCTATAATATCAATGGAATTCCAACCTATGTAATGACTTTGAAAGACGATGGCGGTTTGGTAAAAATGTATGCAATGGTAGCAATAAACGACTATACCATTGTTGGAGTTGGAAACTCGATGCGCGAAACGCTTACCTTGTTTAAAAGCGTATACAATATGGCTGGAAACAAAATTAATCCATCGAATGTTGCTTCTAAAAAGTCAATCTCATCGGTAATTAAAAGAATTCAAAGTGATGTAAAAAACGGTAATAGTTTCTACTATTTTACTATAAAAGATTACCCCAATATTTTTGTGGGTTCGTCACAAGTTTCTAACGAAATTCCAGTTACTGTTGTGGGTGATAGTGTCAAAGTTTCCTTTGATATCGATAACGAACAAGTTATTGATGTGACTAGTTTTGACAATCTGAATTTAAAATTGAAGTGATACCAATTTCCCATATAAAATAGCCCAATATAACTGTTTTTTTCTCAATTGCTTCCCCAGTTAGCTATTGCTCGTGTCTTATTCAAAACTAATTGCTTCACTAGTTCGCTTGCAATTATTGTCCGTAGCACAAGCTATGCCATAATTTGTGTGCATTGGTGAAATTTGGGTTTAATTCGTTTGAACTGATTCACTCCTTTTTATGTCATAAGAATATAAAAACCGACAACAAATTTTTTAGTTTATGGTAAAATTATAGTTAACTATAAAAGTTAATTGTAACAATTTTCTTTTTTAAACGTCTTTTAGATAATCATCAATCAAAAAATCAAAAACAAAATGAAATCATTATGTACAGCGGTTATCGTTCTAGTCAGCACTACCTTTTTTGCTCAAGAAACCGAGAAAAACAAAGAAAACACTAGTGTAAACGACACTATTAAAAACAAAAACATCAACGAATTGGAAGGTGTTACCATTTATGGCAACAAACGACAATACATTAAAGTTGAATCGGACAAAACTACCATCAGCATTAAAGAAAATCCAATGCTTAGCACCGGAAATGCTTTGGAAGCAGTAAAAAAACTTCCGGGTGTAATCACCTCTCCTAATGGCGGATTGACTTTAAATGGAAAAGGTGTTGCCATCTATATTGACGATGCTCCCAGCACTTTGACCGGCCAAGATTTACAAAATTATCTTTCCTCGTTACCAGCAAATGCCATCGAAAAAGTGGAACTGATTTACAATCCAGGTGCAGCTTTTGATGCCAATGCCAGCGGTTCTATCATCAATATTATTACAAGTTCCAAAAGGTTGAAAGGAATAAATGCCAGTTTTAATCTCAATTATAATTTTAATAAATACCAAAAACCAAGTCCTCAAATTCTTTTGAACGGAAAAGAAAAAGACTTGAGTTGGCAGACTATGCTTGGCTATAATTATATTGAAGGAGAAAACAGAACAATTAGTGATCAAACCTTTACAGCTTTTACGCCTGATATAGTAATGCGGCAAGAAAACTTTTCGGTAACAACACAGCGAAATCTTTATTGGCGTACTGGAACAAACTACAAGCTTTCTAAAAAAAGTAATATTCTCTTAAATTATAATATGAATTTGGGCAATGATAGAAACGTTTTTGATGCCACTACCCAATCAGATGACATTGATTATCTAAATAATGGGGTAACTAAAACTAAAAACCAAAATCACGAACTGAGTATTCAATACAAAACAAAGCTAGACACTATTGGAAGAACGTTGGATGTCACAGGTTTTGGAAACTTGTTTCATAGAAATCCAATTTCAACTTCGGATGCAACAGATTTAATTTCGAATGAAAGTTTCTTTAACGATGGAAATTCTGATTTTGATTTGAAAAATTATTATTTGAAATATGACTTTACAATTCCATTTGAAAAATATAAGTTTTCGATTACCACAGGGGGAAAATACAATATTTTGAAAGTTGATAATATTGGCGATTATTTTATCAACAGCCCAACGGCAAACAGAATAATTTTCGATTACAGCGAGAACAACTTAGCTTTTTATGCGGAAGCAAGAAAAAAAATAAAAAAATTCAATTTTACTTTAGGGCTTCGTTTTGAGGATTTTAATGTAGAGCGAATTTCGAGCACTGTTGACGGAAAAATTAAATTTAGAAATACGAATTTGTTTCCTAACATTAGCGCAATTTATGAAGTCAATGACAATATAAATGTAACGGCAAATTATTCAAAAAAAATCAATCAACCCAATTATTTCACTCTAGATCCCAACAACAGTTCTAGTTTTGATCAATACAATACTTCGCAAGGAAATATATTTTTAGACCCAACTTTTTTTGACAATTATGAGGTTAAAATTACCGCATTGCAATTCATACAACTTGGTGCCAATTTTACTCGAACCAAAGACAATAATTTATTTATTTTTAGTGCCGATGCCGATGCAACCGAACCTATAAGCAATCAAACCTTCCAACAATTTGATCGATTTGATACTTTTAGCGCTTACTTTAGTTTCCCAATTCCTTTAGATTATTTTTTCAAAGGAAAGGAAGAATTCCAAAAACGAATGAATTATATAGACAAGATGAATTACATTTTTGTAAACATCAATTATGTAAAAAACGACATTCGTGGATTTGACTTTCCTTATTCAAACGAAGCCATTTGGAGCTATTCAACACAAGCACAGTTTATTTTGCCTTGGGATATCAAAAACACCATTAGTTATTTTATACTTGACCGTGGAAATTGGGAAATCTATAAAATCACCAAACCAATTCAACAGTTTGACATTTCATTCAACAAAGAATTTATGAATAATAAACTCAAAGTTGGTTTGCATTGTTTTGATGTTTTCAATTCAAACGAAATAAATGCATTAGTTGGCGGTAATAACTTGAACACTAACTTATATCAAAAACAAGACAGTAGAGTTTTTAGAATATCGTTGACCTATAATTTTGGAAACCTAAAACTACAAAAAGAAAACACCGATATTGAGGTTGAAAAAGTAAAAAGTGGTGGCGGTTTAGTAAAATAGAAATCAAAAAAATCCATCGAATTTGCTGGATTTTTTTATTATATTGTATTAACAATCTCCATCAATTGATTTTTCAGTTCTGGGTTGATTATACCTTTTACAGAATCAAAGTTTTCATTAAAATTAGGCAACGAAAAACTGCCTTTCAAATCCGCACCTTGAAACGGAAATCTAATTTTCGCTATTTCCAAAACTGTACTTCCACCTCTTGCTCCTGGCGAAGTAGCCAATAATAACATGGGTTTTTGCTGAAAGGTTTTATTATTTATTCTTGATGCCCAATCCAAAATATTTTTGAAAGCCGATGCATAAGCACCATTGTGTTCTGCCAAAGAAATGATCAATAAATCTGCACTTCCTATTTTATCGTAAAATTGTTGTGCCAATGGATGAATACCGTTTTCTTTTTCTCGGTCAACAGAGTAAATAGGCATTTCATAATCATTCAAATTCAATAGTTCTACCGTTGCATTTGAAAATAAATTGGCGGCATAAACAGCCAATTGTTTGTTGATGGAATTCTTGCTAGACGAAGCTCCAAAAGCGATTATTTTTTTCATTTTACTTTTTATAAGTCATTTTATTGTTCCATCGGAACTTCCATCAGCAAAACTTCAGTATCCGAAGTAGCTTCAAAAGAAACACTGTCAAAATCGGTTATGCCTAAACCATCGCGTTGTTCTAATTCTTGACCATCAACTTTTACGCTTCCTTTGATTACAAAAACATACAAACCGTTGCCTACTTTTTTTCGATTGTAATCGATAGTCGTTCCTTTATCTAAATTACCCATATGAAACCAAGCGTCTTGATAAATCCAAACGCCAGCATCATCCGCATTGGGTGAGAGAATTTGTTGTAATTTGTTATGTCTATCCGAAGTGTCTAACGTAATTTGTTGGTAACGTGGCGCCACATTTCTAACTTTTGGAAACAACCAAATTTGAAATAATTTTGTATGGTGATCGGCATTCGGATTAAACTCGCTATGCTGAATTCCAGTTCCAGCACTCATCACTTGTATATCGCCAGTTTTAATGGTTTCGGCATTTCCCATACTGTCTTTGTGTGCCAAATCGCCTTCAAGTGGGATGGTAATGATTTCCATATTATCATGCGGATGGGTACCAAACCCCATTCCAGATGCAACAGTGTCATCGTTTAGAACGCGCAAAACACCAAACTGAACGCGTTCTGGATTGTACCAACTCGCAAAACTAAAACTGTGATATGCATTCAACCATCCGTGGTTGGCATGTCCGCGCGTGTTGGCTTTGTGTAGAATTGTGTTTTTCATGGTGAATTTAATTAATTTGGATTAAAAAAATGTCCCGATTTAGTCGGGACGATTGTACTTTTTTAATGTTTATGACCTTTATGGTCATCATGGCCTTCTACTGGAAGAAGTTTAAAACTTGAAGCTATAAATTTGTTGTCTTTAACCTCACCAACCACTTCTGCTTTTCTAATTGTGGAACAAAATCCGTCTGCGGCATGAGCATCACCATGAGAATCCAGTTTGGTGCCTTCAACAAAATAAGATTTCCCGTCAATACGAACAGCTAAATCACATCCTTTTTTGTCTTTCAGACCAAATTGGCATTGACCACAAGATGCTTCTACAATTTGTGTTTTTGGTTTATCCTGAGCATTTGTAGCAATGCAAACAAAAAGGAATACGGTTAAAAAAATATTTTTCATAGTATTAAGGTTTTACGGTTACTAAACTAGCAGCTCTTTTAGCTTTTTTTACCACTTCTTCTATAGGAGTTTCAAGAGTGTCATAAGTTAGTGCAACACCCATTCTTCTATATGGTCTTGAAGTTGGTTTTCCAAAGATACGAAAATCTGTTTTTGGTAAAGCGGCAATTTCTGAAATTCCTGAATAGGTTGGATTAGTTGAGTTTTCGGAAGCTAAAATTACAGCACTAGCTCCAGCTTTTTCTAATGTGATTTCTGCTATAGGCAAGCTCAAAATGGCACGTAAATGCAATTCAAATTCATTAAAATTTTGTGTTCCCGCTAACGTTACCATACCGGTATCGTGTGGTCTTGGGGATAATTCGGAGAAGTAAACACCTTCATCAGTCAAAAAAAACTCCACGCCAAAAAGTCCGGCACCGCCAAGAGCTTGAGTTACTTTTCGAGCCATTTCTTGGGCTTCTTGTATGTCTTTTTGGGAAACATTGGCTGGTTGCCAACTTTCTTGATAATCGCCACGCTCTTGCCTGTGGCCAATAGGAGCACAAAATAAAGTTGGATTATTGTTTTGGGTAACTGTCAATAATGTAATTTCTGAATTAAAATTTACGAAAGCTTCTACAATAACTTCCACAATATCGCCACGAGAACCTTCTTCGGCATAGTGCCATGCTTTTTTAATTTCGGCTTCGGTTTTGATGGTCGATTGTCCTTTGCCAGAAGAGCTCATCAAAGGTTTTACGACACAGGGAATGCCAACTTCGGTTACTGCC
>NZ_JBKCVI010000193.1:0-11086 GCF_046317795.1 Flavobacterium sp.
CTGAAATGATGTTAAAAAAGTTCTAAGCTTACCCTTCTGAAATTAATGATATTTTTTTATTGAAATTTAAATCTCCAAAATAGGAATTCCGCAGCAAACAAAGAAATCGGAATTCTTACTTGGACTTTAAAACTCAATCCAGGTGAAACCAAGAAAGTTAGGATAAGTTATAAAGTCAGATATCCTAAAGATAAAACGATAGATAATTTATAAAAACACAAGCATCCTAAAGTCATTGATTTTAGGATGTTTTTTTTGGAGCTATATTTATTGTATCCGTTTTACCCATTCAACTCACCCTTTTACCAAGTCTGCCAAATTTGTCTTTTTCTATATATTAGTTTTATAAAGAATTTAAAAATTAGTACCATGAAAATTAAATATGCAACCCTGCTGTTATTAGTTACTCAGTTGTTCTTTGGACAAGAAATAGTAAAAGAAATTGAAATTAAACGTGCTACCATTTACTTGAAAGGAGCGAAAGTTACAGGAACCACTCCAGTCGTTTTAAAAAAAGGCAGGAACTTTGTTAAACTCATTAATTTGTCCAACGACATTGACGAAAACACCTATAAGATTGGTCTGGGAAAAAACACAACCCTGATGGCAATTACTCCATTAAACAATTATCTACACGGTAATAAACCTTCAGAAATAGAACAAAAATTAGAAGCCGAAAAGAAAAAAAATGCGCGCTCTATTGATTTGCTTTCGCTTCAAATCAAAACACTTTTGGGGGAACAAAGTATTATCAACGCTAATTTGCAAGTGCATACCAACGATAAAATTTCGCCTCAAGAACAATTAATTAAATTGACTTCTTTTTATGCCAAACGCTTTTTAGAAATTGAAAACAGTTTGTACTTGTTACAAGAGCAAAAAAATGACTTAGTGTCTGCAAATGCGAATATAGTCAACCAATTAGCAGAAGAAAAAACCAATAAAAACAAGAACAAAAAAGAGTTACTATTAGAAATCGAAGCCAAAACCGAAATGAGTTTTGATCTTTCAGTAACCTATGTTGTCAATAGCGCAGGTTGGATGCCATTATACGACATTAGAGCAACCGATGTAAGCAGTCCATTAGAAATAGTTTTTAAAGGAAAAATATATCAAAAAACAGGGCAAGATTGGACCAATGTGAAACTTTTTGTATCTACTTACTTGCCTCAAAACAATCAAAACCGACCGATATTATCACCATTATATGTCAATGAATTTGTGGCAGGAATGAGCTACAATCAAATGAATAATGATAAGTATAAAAAAATAGCGGTCAATGCTGCAACCAATTCCTATCAAATGAGAAGTGATGCTAACAATACCAATGAAGAAGCTTCCTATTTTGATTTGCCTGTTGCCAATGTGTCGGATAGTCAAATGAACATTTTATATGAATTAAATGAAATTCAAACGATAAAAAGTCAAGAAAAAGAACAGTTTTTAATTTTAGATAAAAAAGAAGTAGCGGCAACTTATAAATATCATACTGTTCCAAAAGTCAATCAAAGCGTATACTTATTAGCCATTGTAAAAAATTGGCAAAATCTAAATTTAATTTCGGGTGAAGCTAGTTTGTTTTTTGATGACAATTATATTGGTAAAACGTATTTACAAAGCAATTATGTAAATGACGAATTCCCTATATCATTGGGAATAGACGAACGTATCGTAATCAAAAGAAGAAAAATTGAAGACAAAGACGAGAAGAAATTTTTTAATAGCAATAAAAAAGAAACCGAGTCCTATGATATAGTGATTAGAAACAACACAAAACAGACGATAGATTTGGAAGTTTTGGACCAATTGCCAATAAGTGAAAACGAAAAGATTACCGTAAAATCGTTAACCATTGGAGATGGCGTTTATGATGAAAAAACAGGAAGTATACTTTGGCAACGAAAAATAGAAAGTGGTAAAACGGAAATCATACACTTTGCTTATGAGCTAAAATATCCTAAGGACATGCGAATTCATTATTCGAATAGGTAAAATCATTTATAATTTATAAAAGAGGGAAACATCCTAAGACAATTGGTTTTAGGATGTTTTTATTTAAATAATTGCCTGTTAATGGATTAGTTTTTTAATTTTTATTTAAATTTACCATCTCTTTAATAAAAAAGTTATGAAAAAAATTATCCTCCTTTTATTTATTTGTATAGCAAACCTAAGTCTTGCCCAAACCGTAGCGGTACAAACTTTTGCCACAGGTTTATCCAATGCAGTAGCGTTAGTTCATCCGCCGGCTGATTCTCGCCTTTTTGTAGTTCAAAAAACAGGTGCTATTAGAATAGTTAATGCAAATGGAACGGTGAATGCCACACCGTTTTTAACCGTAACTGGTTTAAGTAGCGGTAGCGAACAGGGCTTATTGGGCTTGGCTTTTCATCCCAATTATGCGACAAATGGATTATTTTTTATCAACTATACCAATACCGCTGGTGATACTATAATTGCAAGATATTCTGTTTCTGCCAATCCAGATATAGCCAATACTACTGCAACCATTTTAATGACAGTAGATCAACCTTTTTCTAATCATAACGGTGGAAGTTTGGCATTTGGACGTGATGGTTTTTTATACATTGGATTGGGTGATGGCGGAAGCGGTGGCGATCCACAAGGTTATTCGCAAAACATGACTGTAGATGCTAACTTCCCTAGTAGAGTATTGTTAGGTAAAATGCTTCGAATAGATGTTAATACTACTTTTGGGTCATTAAACTATGGTATTCCAGCAACTAATCCTTACGCAACCACTGCTGGTCTTCGTGAAATTTGGGCAATTGGGTTACGAAATCCATGGAAGTATTCATTCAATAGATTAAATGGCGACTTATGGATAGCCGATGTTGGTCAAAGTACTCGCGAAGAAATCAATAAAACAACATTTCCTTTGCCTAATACAGGTATAAATTATGGCTGGCGTTGTTATGAAGGAACTTCCGTTTTTAATACTAGTGGTTGTCCTACTTTTGCCAATACAGTGGCGCCTTTTACTGATTATGTTTATGGTTCCAATGGCAGATGTTCTATCACTGGTGGTTATTTTTATACTGGTACTTTGTATCCAAACTTTGCAAACAAATATATTTTTGCCGATTATTGTACTGGAGAAATTGGACTTGTTGACTCCTCGGGAACAATCACATGGAGTGTAAATTTGCCGGGGGTAATTACCACTTTTGGCGAAGATCCTAACGGCGAATTATATATTACCAATGGTTCAACTATCTCAAAAGTAGTTGACACTTCACTAAGCACTATCGCTCTTGATGAAAATGTTTTGACAATTTTTCCAAATCCGGCAACTAACGAACTTTTTATTAAAAACAACAATAACATAGCATTACAATCTATTGCTATTACTGACTTATCAGGGAAATTGGTTTTAAATCAAGATATTCAAAACATCGGTTCTAACGCCATAAGCATTGCTAATTTAGCGAAAGGAATGTATCTAGTTACGGTGCAAATACCTAATGGTTTGACTGCTACATCAAAAATTATCAAACAATAATTTAAGGCGCAGGATTGGGAAATACTTCCTGAATTTTATTGATTTGAAAAATAATTTCTGGCGATAATGTTACCTCAAAAGCAGCAATGTTTTCTTTGAGTTGTTCCAAAGTAGTGGCACCAATAATAGTGGAAGTTACAAAATCTTGTTGGTTGACAAACGCCAAAGCCATTTGGGTTAACGTTAGTCCATGGTCTTTCGCTAATTGATGATAAAGTTGAGTCGCTTTTAAGCAATTCTCACTCGAATATCTTGTAAACTGAGGGAACAAACCCAATCGTGACGTTGGTTGAATCCCATTCAAATGTTTTCCTGTTAAGAAACTAAACGCTAAAGGTGAATACGCCAACAAACCCACATTTTCACGCATTCCAATTTCGGAAAGTCCTACTTCATATAATCGATTTAGTAACGAAAACGGATTTTGAATCGTAACAATTCGAGGTAAATTGTATTTTTCGCTTTCGCTGATGAATTTCATCACACCATAAGGATTTTCATTAGAAACGCCGATGTGTTTCATCTTTCCTTCTTTAATTAAACCATCATAAACACTTAATATTTCAAAGAAATTTTCTTGCCATTGGGTATCAATTTTGGAAACACCACGTTGCCCAAACATATTCATCACGCGCTCTGGCCAATGCATTTGAGACAAATCAATATAATCCGTTTGAAGGTTTTTTAAACTTAAGTTAACCGCTTCGTGAATGTTTTTCTTTGAAAAACTTAAGGGTTTACGAATGTATTCCATGCCGCGATTGGGTCCAGCAATTTTGGTTGCAATGACTAAATCTTCTCGTTTCCCTGATTTTTTTAACCAAGTTCCAATATATTTTTCGGTTAAACCTAAAGTGGATTGCTTTGCTGCAATGGGATACATTTCGGCAGTATCAATGAAATTAACTCCTTCTTCTGTAGCGTAATTTAGTTGAGCGTGAGCATCACTTTCGGAGTTTTGTTCCCCAAAAGTCATTGTGCCTAGGCAAATTTTACTAACCTTTATATTGGTATTGGGTAAAGTGGTGTAATTCATCGTTCTTGCCTTTTTTGCTGTGCAAAAATATAGTAATGTCATCGTTTATCGCATTCGATTAACAGATTTTTTGGAAACATTTACATAAAAAAAAGGTCAGAGTACAACTTTGACCTTTACTATTCTTTAGTTCTTACTTCTTTTAAAACTCATTCAACATCTTAGAGATTTCATCTAGTTTTGGTGTTAAAATAATTTCAATTCTACGGTTTTTAGCTTTGCCATCAGGAGTATCATTGCTCATTAACGGAGCATATTCACCACGACCAGCTGCGGTTAAATTTTGTTTTCTAATCCCGTTATTTTCTCCTAAAATAGTTACGATAGCTGTAGCTCTTTTGGTTGATAAATCCCAATTGTTCTCAATTCCGCCTCCAATATTTCCTAGAATTTTATCATTATCCGTATGCCCTTCAATTAATACCGTTATATCTGGATTTTGTGCTAAAACTTTACCGACTTCCACCACGGCTTTTCTTCCTTCTGTTCCTACAGCCCAACTTCCAGTTTGGAACAACAATTTGTTTTCCATAGAAACATACACCTTCCCATTTTTTTGTTCCACAGTCAATCCTTTTCCTTCAAACGCATTTAGTGCTTTGGACAATGTTTCTTTTAATTTTTTCATGCTAGCATCTTTGGCTGCAATCATACTTTCCAATTCATTCAAACGTTTGGTGTTTGATGCCAATTCGTTTTTTAATTTATTCAATCGGTCTTGCTCAGCAGCCAACGCTTTTTCTTTTGCCCCAAGTTGCGCAAGCAGTTCACGATTTTTATTCATGTTAGATTCGAGTGCATCATTGCTATTTTTTTCTAAAGCAGCATAGGAATCTTTGAGAGTTTTTAGGTTATTAGTCGTTGCTGTGCAATCGGCTTGCAGTTTGTCTCTATCGGCTTTGAGCTTATCTAATTCGGCTTTAAGCATTTTATTTTCTTCGTTAAATTGCGCATTGGCTTTGTGCAATTCTTCATTTTCATCAGCAATTAAGCGATTTTCTTTCTTCAAATCGGTGTACTTGTTCTCCAAATCGGTGTATATTTTTTTGGATACACAAGAGGTCATGAATGTCATCAAAGCTATTCCTAAAACTATTCTCTTTATCATAATACTTTTTTTTATATTTATTCCTGTTTCGTCATCCTGAGCTTGTCGAAGGACTATTAACTTTATTCTTAGTCAATTTATTCTTAGTCAATTTCTACCAACACTGGGCAATGGTCTGAGTGCTTTGCCTCAGGCAAAATCACAGCTCTTCTTAATCTTTTTCGCAAAGGGTCACTGGCCAAACAGTAATCTATTCGCCACCCTTTATTATTAGCTCTAGCGCCAGCTCGATAACTCCACCAACTGTAATTATCAGGTTCTTTGTTAAAAAATCTAAAGGTATCAATGAAACCACTTTTCATGAATTTGTCCAACCAAGCGCGCTCTTCGGGTAAAAATCCCGAAACGGTTTTATTTCTTATTGGGTCATGAATATCAATAGCTTCGTGACAAATGTTGTAATCGCCACAAATAATTAGATTTGGAATCTCTTTTTTTAAATCATCAACATATTTTTGAAAGTCATCCATGTAGATGAACTTATAATCCAATCGATCGATATTAGTTCCCGAAGGCAAATACAAACTCATTACCGAAAACTCATCAAAATCCAATCGAAGATTACGTCCTTCAAAATCCATGTGGTCAATTCCAGTCCCAAAAACTACATTATTGGGTTTTACTTTTGATAAAATGGCTACACCACTATATCCTTTTTTTTGAGCCGGAAACCAATAATGATAGGGATAACCCGAGAGTTCGACGTCGAGTAACGGAATTTGATCTTCGGTAGCTTTTATTTCTTGCAAACAAATAATATCGGGATTGGCTTGTTGCAACCACTCCAAAAATCCTTTGGAAATTGCCGCTCGAATACCATTTACATTGTATGAAATAATTCTCATCAAGTTATACTTTTATTATTATCTTCTTTTAATAAATACAAAATCCCTCGGTTCAAAAATAGCTAAAAACAAATTTATATTTATGATTTAATAGTAACGATTTTTGATTGTAGTAATTTATTCCCTTCATAAATCAAAAATCGGTAATCTACAATCTTCTATTGACTATAATTACTATCTTTGTTTCCTACTCAAAAATGAAAAGTATACATGGGTTTAGTTACTGCAAAAGAAGTTGCAAAAGCAATAAAAGCTGATAAATACGGGGTTTTTGGAACCTTTTGTGGTTGGATGCTAATGAAAGCTTTAAAAATTTCGACCTTAAACAAAATCTATGACCGAAACAAGCATTTAAGTGAAATAGAGTTTCTAAATGCTATTTTAGATGAGTTTCAAATTAAATTTGAAATTCCTGAAGAAGACTTTAAACGACTTCCAAAAGATGGTGCTTATATTACTATTTCCAATCATCCTTTGGGCGGAATTGATGGGATTTTATTATTGAAATTAATGCTCGAGAGAGAACCTAATTTTAAAATAATTGCCAATTTCCTGTTGCACCGCATCGAACCAATGAAACCTTACATCATGCCGGTAAATCCGTTTGAAAATCACAAAGATGCCAAATCGAGTGTGATAGGAATTAAGGAAACCTTGCGCCATTTGAGCGATGGCAAACCTTTAGGAATGTTTCCTGCTGGTGAGGTTTCTACTTATAAAGATGGGCAATTGGTGGTGGATAAAGCTTGGGAAGAAGGTGCGATAAAAGTCATTCGAAAAGCCCAAGTCCCTGTAATTCCCATTTATTTTCATGCCAAAAACAGTCGCTTTTTCTATTTATTATCCAAAATAAACCCAACACTTAGAACGGCAAAATTGCCATCGGAATTGTTAACTCAGAAAGATCGAGTGATTAAAGTCCGTATAGGAAAACCTATTTCGGTAGCCGAACAAAACGAACACAAGAGTATTGAAGAATACTCCGAATTCTTGAGAAAAAAAACCTATATGTTGGCCAATTCTTTTAACAAAGAAAACAACCTATTGAATCCTCAAAATCTAAATCTGAATTTAAAAACCTCTAAAAGTCCGAAACAAATTGTAAAGCCAGCCAATCACGATAAGATTTTAGAAGAGATTGCTGCATTACGAGAAAGCGATTATCGTTTGCTGCAAAGCAAAAATTATTTAGTTTTTTTGGTGCCTGCCATTCAAATTCCGAATATTCTTCATGAAATTGGTCGTTTGCGCGAAATTACTTTTAGAGCCGTTGGAGAAGGAACCAATGAGTCAATCGACTTAGACCGTTGCGATAGCTATTATCATCATATGTTTCTTTGGGATGATGAAACGCAGCAAATTGCAGGAGCGTATCGTATGGGATTGGGTTCGGAGATTTTTCCAAAATATGGTATCGAAGGGTTTTATCTTCAAGATTTGTTCCGATTTGAGCCTGAATTGTTTGATATGATGTCAAAATCTATCGAAATGGGAAGGGCTTTCATCGTTAATGAATACCAACAAAAACCGATGCCGTTATTCTTGCTTTGGAAAGGGATTGTACACACAACACTGCGTTATCCTGAGCATAAATTCCTGATTGGTGGTGTGAGTATCAGTAATCAATTTACTGAATTTTCGAAATCGTTGATGATTGAGTTTATGAAGTCCCATTATTACGACCCATATGTGGCGCAGTACATTCACCCGAAAAAAGAATTTAAGGTAAAACTGAAAGATGCCGACAAGGATTTTGTGTTTAACGAAACCGAATCTGATTTAAATAAGTTTGATAAAATTATTGACGAAGTAGAGCCTGGCACTCTGCGTTTACCGGTTTTAATAAAAAAATACATTAAACAAAATGCCCGTGTAGTCGCTTTTAATGTTGACCCTTTGTTTAATAATGCCGTTGATGGTTTGATGTATATTCGTATTGCTGATTTACCCGAAAGCACTGTAAAACCTGTAATGGAAGAATTTCAGGCAGAATTGGAACGAAAAGAAAAGAATTATAAATAGCTAATTGTTGTTATTTTAAAGTTATAGGCAATGTTACCAGAACTGTTAAAAATTGAATTAAATGCATTCAAACCTCAATATAGCTGAATTTAGAAATAGATTAAAGAATTTTACAAAAACTGGACATCCAAAATTGAAATTAAGTCCGTTTGCGATATTCTCAATGTTTGGTGATTCATCAAAAACTTTTTACGGTCTTTTTGATGACGTTACATTTAGTTTGACTTCAAATTTTAGATTTAACCCAACTTACTATATTTTAAGAGGCAATTACAAAACACTAAATGGAAAACTTGAAGTCAAATATGAACTTGTCCCAAGACATAAATACCAACTTTACTGGTGGATATTTATAGCGGTTTTAGGATTTGTAGTTTTTAATTCTATGTTGCTTTCAAATCATAGCGAATCAATTTCAGAACTTCCTTTAATTGTGAATATGTTTCTATTTTTTATGATAACTTATGCTTACTTAAACATTACCAGAAAGAGAAAAAAATTGGAAAAGAATTTTATAAATATTTTTGAAATAATAAAGTAAACGACAAAGAAAAAACACTGCATACAACTGCGGTTACACGATATTGCGAATTTTTTTTGTAACTTCACGTTTCGCAAGAAATAGTATCTTTAACGGAAAATAAACGTTTACGAAGTTCGCAACAGTCGTGTAGCCGCGGGGACGTTCAAACTGTCTAAAAACCTAAAACAAGTCGCTGAGGATTGCCGATATGAAATTTTTCAAAGATAGGAGTACGAACATAAAAACTTTCAGTACGAATTTTTAGAAAGCTGACGTTAAGGGATTTTTGTCATTCCGACGAAGGAGGAGTCTCAATATTATGGAAACTTATTCCTTCACTTGTTCTTGAAACGTTTTCCACTCTTTTTCAGAAATACTTTGGTTGCTTTTTAATTTCTTCCCTTTAATGTATTCCAAAATATATTTGGCGCGTTCTTCCGACTCGGGATGATCCACAATCCAACTCATTCCATCAGGTATTTTGCTGTCTTGAGCCATTTGATACATAAAATCGGCCATTGGTTTTGGGTCGATATTAGCTTTTAGCATATAGTCTACACTAGTAATATCGGCTTCTTTTTCCAATGCTCTATCATAGGCAGAAGAGGTTAACATTTTTAAAACTTCCTTTGCCATTTGTCCGCCTTTTCCACTGGACGTAGCAGTCAACAAAACCGAATATCCTATTTCCTTGGACAATTTTTTCATCACATGGTTTTTTTCGATATGAGCTATCTCGTGACCTAAAACACCTTGCAGTGCTTCTTGTTTTTTGCAATCTTCTATCAATCCGGTATAGACAACCAAATGATTATTGGGCAACGCAAAAGCATTAATTTCATCTTTTTGTACAATATGAATTTTGAGTGAATCACGTTCAATATCATTGGCTTCACAAATTGGAATTATTAATTTATCCAATGTTTTTATAACACTGTCATTGGTAATAACATCTTCGGTATTGGAAATTTCATCCCAAATCAAATCGCCTAATTTATTTTCAACAAATTCGGTGCGTTCTTTTACTTTGAAAAAAGTCATAAAATCGAGTTGAGAAAATCCGAACCATAGCAGGAAAAAACCCAGTACTATTATCAATCCTTGAAAAATTGTTTTCTTTATCATGGTCTGCAAATTAAGTTGGTAATATTTCCGAAAAACAAAAACTGAACATGTTTTCCTTTGCGAGTTTGCACAGCGGCATAAATAGTGGAGAAAATCTCCATTAAATTAAATACAATTACTGCAAAAATATAAGCAAAGTATTGATTGCTGACTTTTTCATCGGTAAATAATATAGAAATAGTCCACCAAAAACTAGCGCTGTTAATTCCTAAAAGTGCCAATTGGGAAAGCAATGCTTGAGTGCAATGCCATCGCACAAAATAAGTTCCTTTTCTATTGGCTAAATAGAAAAAGAAAGTGGCTAGCAAATTAATTATAGGCAACGGCAACCCTGCAATGAGCGCTACTAAAGACATCAAATAACTATTGGATGCTTTCTCCCGCTCGTGTTCGCCTGGTTTGTAGGCAAAAGTTGTTTCTTGTATCATACATGTTTATTTATATTCCAAATCCAATTGAGAAGTACTAAAAATAGTAAAACAATGGCTAACCATGGTTTTCTGATAATATCTTCACTTTTTTTATACACTTTTAAAAAGGTTTCTTTTTTTAAAACTACATCCATCAAAACCCATATCGGGAAGATTGTCATAATGATAGCAACAAGTATTCCAAACGGATTTACAAGTACTGATTCTATAAGTTGCCCTTTCAAAAGCAATGCAAACGCCCGAGTTGTTCCACAAGAAGGACAAGGAAATCCTGTCGCATTTTTAATGATACAAACCCGAAACATATCATTTTCTGATTTGTGAAAAGTGTAAAAAAGATAAATAAATCCAGCCAAACAAGCTATAAGCAACAAGGAATATAACTTATTTCGGGTCATTTATTAATAAAATGTATTTTGGAATGTTTCCATGTTTTTTTCGCGAGTAGCACCCATGATTAGAAACCAATCAAT
>NZ_JBKCVI010000194.1:0-24852 GCF_046317795.1 Flavobacterium sp.
TCCCCTCCTTTGGAGGGGTTGGGGGAGGCCAAAAGAACTTTCGTCTTAGAACAAAACGAAGTAGTTTATAAAAATAATACTCTTAAAAACGATTACAAACAATCCGAAGTTGGCACTCCAGATTATTCCGATTTGTTTTTAGATAAATACATTTCAGTGATTGAAATAGCCAACCCAATGCACAGTTTGTGGAGTGACGGCCGCTGGAACAAATTAACAATGGCGCACGGTTGCTATTGGGGAAAATGTACTTTTTGTGATATTTCTTTAGATTATATAAAGCTTTACGAACCCATTGCTGCTAAAACTTTAGTAGATAGGATGGAAGAAATGATAGCACAAACGGGCGAAAACGGTTTCCATTTTGTAGACGAAGCAGCACCACCAGCTTTGATGCGAGAATTGGCATTGGAAATTCTCCGCAGAAAGTTAACCGTTACCTGGTGGACTAACATTCGGTTTGAAAAGAGTTTTACTCGCGATTTGTGTTTGCTTTTAAAAGCTTCCGGTTGCATTGCAGTTTCAGGAGGTTTAGAAGTCGCTTCCGATAGATTATTGGAACTTATAAAAAAAGGAGTGACTCTAGAACAAGTAGCTCAAGTAACTAGAAACTTCACAGAATCTGGAATTATGGTTCATGCCTATTTGATGTATGGTTATCCCACACAAACCGTTCAAGAAACAGTTGATAGTTTAGAAATGGTGCGACAACTTTTCGAATTAGGAATAATTCAATCGGGTTTTTGGCATCAGTTTGCGATGACAGCTCATTCTCCAGTGGGAATGTTTCCAGAGGAATTTGGAGTTATACCTATAGGATTAGATGAAAAAGCCCTTCCTTTGGTAGGGTTGGATGGGCTTTTCGCCAATAATGATATCCAATTTAAAGATAAAACTGGTATTGATCACGATAAATTCAGTTTCGGGCTCAAGAAATCATTATTCAATTATATGCACGGCATTTGCTTTGATTATGAACTGCAAGAATGGTTTGATTTTAAAATTCCCAAAACTACAATTCCTTCTGATTATATTGTTTCTTGTTTGGAAAAAGAAGAAAGTTTCAACACAAAACCTTCAGCAAAAATTGTTTGGATAGGAGGAAAGCCCTTATCAGAAGCTTTTTCTAAATCCAAAAAAGGAAGTTCACGTCAAATGTTAAAATTAATTTTTCATAATAAAAGAGAAACTATTCAAATTTCCTTGGATAAAGACAAAGCAGAATGGCTTGTTACAACGCTAGAATCACTTTCTATTTTCCAAAACAAAAACCAAACCTTTGCGCAACTAAAAACTGATTTCGAAACTCATTTTGAAGACTTTGAACTGTTTTGGTTCTCAAAACCAATGAATACTTTAAAAGATTTTGGGTTATTGGTTTTGTAAAATCTATCCTACTTTTACTTTTTTTATTTTTCTCTTTTTTTGAGACAATTTATTTATTGCAAATACGAATCGTAAAATGCTAAACTATGAGTATGCCATTGCCATTTTAGTATCGATTTATCTTTAATAAACAAATACTTATGTCATAAAAATTTATAAATTTGTGATTAAGAAAAACATAAAATTACCTGTTACCACTAATTATTTCAATTAGTATTGCTGTTGCATTAAAAAAAAGTAACTTCTTTGATAAGGATAGAAATGAAAGTTTCTCAAATTAACATTTCCTTACTAAAAAAATAGTAGTATTGTAAATGGATTAATGAAAAAGGTTTTTGTTAACAAATACAAGAAAAATCTATAAACAATAGCGTTTGCTTAATTGTGAAAACTAAATTATTTTAAAAAAAATGAGTAAAAGAGGAAAGTTTTTAATAGGACTAATTGTTATTGTAGCTATAGGTTATTTTGGATACAATTATATAATGACTGCTGGAGCTAGAGATATTCAAACTGAAAAATCGGAATTCACTACATCAGCAACTGCTATTTTTAGTGAGTTTTCAAATAATACCGAAATTGCAACCAACAAATATTTGAACAAAACTGTCCAAATTTCTGGAAAAGTTACTAATGTTATTGATAATGTTATTACGTTAGATGAGAAAGTTTCCTGTCAATTACAAGTTTCAAAAAAAGTTGGTGTTGGTAGTCAAATTATCATTAAAGGTCGTGTAACAGGTTATGATGACCTTTTAGAAGAATTAAAATTAGATCAATGTTTAATCGTAAAATAGGAATAAATTAAAATGAATTTATCAAAAATTGCTTTTTCTGTATTTTTTCTTTTTGTGTTTGGTTTCTCGAATGCACAAGATGATTTATTGAATGAATTAGATTCTGTTAGCAAAGGAAAAAAAGAAATCGAAATTGCAGCTTTCAAAGGAATACAAGTTTGTTCTATGCAATCGACAAAGCTGGCAGCCAAAGGCGAGTGGTATTTTTTAGTATCACACAAATTTGGTGATTTAACGAATGGTTTTGAAAATTTCTTCGGGTTGGATAATGCTTCAACCAAAATCGGCGTTTTGTATGGAGCAAAAGATTGGTTAACATTAGGTTTTTCTCGTCACACTTTGAATAAAATATATGAATTATCAGCTAAATATAAGTTTGCTGATCAAGAAGTTGATGGTTTTCCAGTAACTATTGTTGGTTATAATACCATGGATATCAACTCTAAGTTGAGTAAAGACGAGTTTCCAGAATTGAAATCATCAAATAGATTTGCTTTTAGTACGCAATTTCCAATATCAAGAAAGTTTTCTAACAGTTTTTCTTTAGAAATAAATCCGATTTATATTCATAAAAATCTTTATGAACCTTTATTTGAAGAAAAAGACAATTTTTTATTGGCTCTTGGTGGAAGATATAAATTGTCTAAAAGAATTAGTTTGAATATGGAATATGCTGCTCGATTGAATGCTAGAGAAACCAGTTTTTATCACAATCCGGCAACTATTGGTATAGATATTGAAACTGGTGGACATGTATTTCAATTGCTGTTTTCAAACAGTCAAGCAATGAATGACGTTAGTTATTTTACTAATGCCAACGGAATTACAGAAGGGAAAGGAATTTATTTTGGTTTTAACTTATATAGAGTATTTTAAATATGAAAACATTTAAAATTATAATCGTATTCATGATTGCTTGTCTTATCGGGTTCTCTTGTGACTCGAAAACTTACGAAGAAATTTCTGGAGAAGTTGCTAATCCAACCTATACAAACAATGTAAAACCTATTATTGTAAACAATTGTTTAGCATGTCATAGTACAGCTGGCGCTGAATTACCAACAATGGAAACCTATACTCAAGTTAGAGATGCTGCAGAAAATGGAAATATGATTTGTAGAATTGATGACCAATCCTGTGGAACAGTTATGCCACAATCAGGGAGAATGCAACAATCTACAATTAATATTATAAAAAATTGGGTGGCTAACGGTTATCCAAACTAAAAAAAATGCTATGAAAAAGATGTTTTTATTCGTTGTATTGATATTCTCTACCTACTCGTTTTCTCAAAAGATGATTACTCGATCTGGAGAAGTAAAATTTGAAGCATCAATGCCAGCTTTTGAGGAAGTAGCTGCCAAAAACAATACAGCATCTTGCATTTTTGACAAATCAACAGGCGAAATTGCTGCTTTGGCTTTGGTTAAAGCTTTCCGATTTAAAGTGCCTTTAATGGAAGAGCATTTTAATGAAAATTACATTGAAAGTGATAAGTTTCCAAAAGCTACTTTTAAAGGAAAAGTGACCAATTTTGATGAAACTAAATTGTCATCTGGTAAAGTAACTTTTGACGCAGAAGGAGATTTGACCTTACATGGAGTAACTAAAAAAGTAAAAATCAAAATCACATTTTTACAATCTGGTGAAAAGCTTGTTGCAACTTCTACTTTTAAAGTAAAACCATTAGATTACAATATCAAAATTCCATCAGTGGTTAAAAATAAAATCGCAGAATCTGTAGAAATTGATTTAAAATTCGATTTAGAAAAGAAAGTATAATTTATTATCACAAACTATTTACAGAACTCCAACTTTATTGTTGGAGTTTTTTGCCTTTAAAAACTATATTATATTTTCAAATATCTGATAATTATCAGTTCCTAAAACGTTTTCTTTTCCTAAATTTACTTCCAATAATAACCAATCAATATGAGCAATAATTATAAGTTAACTGTAAATCATAATACTCCAATTGATTTATCTGAAAGTAACCTCCAAAATTTTGATGTTGTTGCTGTGGAAAAAGACAAGTTCCATGTTTTAAAAAATCATATTCCTTATACAGCAGAAATCGTTTTTGCCGATTTTTTAGCCAAAAAATACACCATTAAAGTTAACAATAATACTTATGAAGTAGCTATTGAAGACGATTTAGATATTCTTATCAAAAGCATGGGTATTGAGCGTGGAAGAACGAAAGTTATCAATGCTATCAAAGCACCAATGCCGGGATTAATTCTTGAAATTAGTGTTGAGGTTGGTCAATCAGTCAAAGAAAACGATCCGTTATTAATTCTTGAAGCCATGAAAATGGAAAACAGTTTCCTTTCACCTCGTGATGGAGTCATTAAATCCATTACGGTACAAAAGGGAAATGCTGTAGACAAAGGACAGTTATTAATTGAGTTTGAATAGAGTAGTAAGATAAAAGTAGTAAGTATTAAGACTTTGCTAAAAGTGGAGTTGCTGAAATAAATTCAATATAAATGAAAGGAATCAAAAAGATTTTAGTTGCCAATCGCGGTGAAATTGCCATAAGAGTAATGAAAACTGCCAAAAAAATGGGCATCAAAACAGTTGCAGTATATTCGACTGCCGATAGAAATGCGCTTCATGTAAAATATGCAGATGAAGCGGTTTGCATAGGCGAAGCACCATCAAGTCAATCCTATTTGCGTGGCGATAAAATCATTGAAGTTTGTAAAGATTTAGGTGTAGATGCCGTTCATCCTGGGTATGGTTTTTTGAGTGAAAATGCCGCTTTTGCCGAAGCTTGTGAAAAAAACAACATCATTTTCATCGGGCCAAAATCGATAGCTATTGAAATGATGGGAAGCAAATTGGCCGCCAAAGAAGCCGTAATGCAATACAACATTCCCATGGTTCCTGGTGTTGATCATGCCATTACTGATTTGGATGAAGCCAAAAAAACAGCCAAAGAAGTTGGATTCCCCATTTTGATTAAAGCATCTGCTGGAGGTGGCGGAAAAGGAATGCGAATAGTAGAAAGAGAAGAAGATTTCGAATCACAAATGAATCGTGCCATCAGTGAAGCCACTTCTGCCTTTGGTGACGGCTCGGTTTTTATCGAGAAATATGTAACCAAACCACGCCACATAGAAATTCAAATTATGGCTGATAGTCATGGCAATGTGTTGTATGTTTTTGAAAGAGAATGTAGTATTCAGCGTCGTCATCAAAAAGTGGTAGAAGAAGCACCATCATCAATTTTAACTCCAGAGAAACGAAAAGAAATGGGCGAAGCTGCAGTCAAAGTGGCTCGTGCTTGTGATTATCTTGGTGCGGGAACGGTAGAGTTTTTGATGGATGACAAACACAATTTCTATTTCCTGGAAATGAATACGCGTTTGCAAGTGGAACATCCAGTAACGGAGATGATTTCAGGATTAGATTTGGTTGAATTGCAAATTAGAGTTGCTCGTGGTGAAGCATTAACGATCAAACAAGAAGATTTGAAAATCAACGGTCATGCCATGGAACTCCGAGTGTATGCTGAAGATTCTATGAATGATTTTTTGCCTAATGTGGGTTTTTTAAGTACCTATAAAATTCCCGTAGGCGAAGGAATTCGAGTTGATAACGGAATAGAAGAAGGAATGGATGTGCCCATTTATTACGACCCAATGTTATCTAAATTAGTAACTTATGGAAAAACTCGAGAAGAATCCATAGCATTAATGATAAAAGCTATAGATGATTATCATGTTGAAGGTGTTGCCACTACGTTGCCTTTCGGGAAATTTGTAATGGAACACGATGCGTTTCGTTCAGGAAATTTTGATACGGGTTTTGTAAAAGCGTATTATAGTCCTGAAAATCTTAAAGCTAATTTAGATTTGGAAGCTGAAATTGCTGCCATGATTGCTTTAAAACAATATGTTGCCGATAAAAAAATCTTACGATTACCAATAAATTAATTGTATACTGTAAATTGTATAAAGTATAATGCAGTTTACAATTTACAATTTACAGTTTACAATTTACAGTTTACAATTTACAGTTTACAATATACAATTTACAATATACAATATACAATATACAATTTACAGTATACATTTTAAAAAGTCAAATGGAAGATAAAATCAAAATATTAAACGATAAAATTGCTTTAGCCAAATTGGGTGGAGGCGAAAATAGAATTGCGAAACAGCACGAAAAGAAAAAGTTAACCGCTCGTGAACGAGTAGAATATTTACTAGACGAAGGTTCGTTTGAAGAAATTGGGATGCTCGTTACCCATCGTACTACCGATTTTGGAATGGAAAAAGAAATCTATTACGGAGATGGTGTTATTACTGGTTATGGCACCATTAACGGACGATTAGTTTATATTTTCGCTCAAGATTTCACCGTTTTTGGTGGTGCTTTATCCGAAACACATGCCGAAAAGATTTGTAAAGTGATGGATATGGCAGTTCGTAATGGTGCACCTATGATTGGATTGAATGATTCTGGTGGTGCTCGAATTCAGGAGGGTGTTCGCTCATTGGGTGGTTATGCGGATATTTTTTACAGAAACGTTCAGTCGAGTGGTGTTATTCCACAAATTTCAGCTATAATGGGACCATGTGCCGGCGGTGCTGTTTATTCTCCAGCCATGACTGATTTTACGATGATGGTGGAAAATAACAGTTATATGTTTGTAACGGGTCCAAATGTTGTAAAAACAGTAACCAATGAAGAAGTTACTGCAGAAGAATTGGGTGGAGCGATTACCCATTCTACCAAATCAGGTGTGGCACACATTACTTCCCCAAACGGAATTGAATGTTTGGAAGACATAAAACGACTTTTGAGTTATATTCCACAAAACAATAAAGAAGTTACACCTAAATTGAATTACGTTTTAGGTGATGAATACCGTGAGCAATTGGATACTATAGTTCCCGAAAACGCCAACAAACCTTATGATATGCATGATGTTATTAAAGGAATTATTGATGAAGAATCCTTTTTTGAAATTCATAAAGACTTTGCCGAAAATATAGTCGTAGGTTTTGCTAGACTTGGTGGAAGAAGTATAGGAGTTGTTGCCAATAATCCTAAGTTTTTAGCAGGTTGCTTGGACGTGAAAAGCTCTATAAAAGCGGCTCGATTTACACGGTTTTGCGATTGTTTCAATATTCCTTTATTAGTATTAGTAGATGTTCCCGGTTTCTTGCCAGGAACAGACCAAGAATGGAACGGAATTATTGTACACGGAGCAAAATTATTATATGCTTTGAGCGAAGCGACTGTTCCAAAAGTTACCGTGATTACACGAAAAGCGTATGGTGGTGCCTATGATGTTATGAATTCAAAACACATTGGTGCCGATATGAATTTTGCTTGGCCCAATGCCGAAATTGCTGTGATGGGTGCTAAAGGCGCCAGTGAAATTATCTTTAAAAAGGAAATTTCGGAAGCACTAGATCCCGCTGCAAAATTATTAGAAAAAGAAAACGAATATGCTCAATTGTTTGCCAACCCCTATACTGCTGCTCAAAGAGGATTTATTGATGAGGTGATTTTGCCAAAAGATACAAGAAGAAAATTGCTAAAAGCTTTCAGTATGCTCGAAAATAAAGAAGTCGATCTGCCTAAACGAAAACATGGAAACATTCCGTTATAAAATTGAACCAATTGAAAAGTTTTTTTACAAACAAAATTTAGAGTATTTTACAATGGCTCACCATATAAATCAAATTCTGTAGCATCAAAGATTTTTACATTAACAAAATCGCCAGTTTTCACATAAAATTTTGAAGCATCAATAAGCACTTCATTATCTACATCGGGACTGTCAAATTCGGTTCTGCCAACAAAGTATTGTCCTTCTTTCCTGTCAATAACACATTTGAAGGTTTGTCCAATTTTTTCTTGATTTAAATCCCAAGATATTTGAGACTGTATTTCCATGATTTCAGCGGCGCGTGCTTGTTTTACTTCTTCTGGAACATCGTCTTCCAATAAATAAGCATGGGTGTTTTCTTCATGAGAATAGGTAAAACAACCCAATCGTTCAAACTTCATTTCTTGAACCCAATCTCTCAGGATTTCAAAATCTTCCTGAGTTTCTCCCGGATAACCTACAATAAGAGTAGTTCTTATAGTCATTTCTGGAACTACAGCTCGAAAATCCTGTAAAAGTTTTGTGGTTTTTTCTTTGGTAGTTCCGCGTCGCATCGATTTCAAAATTTTATCTGAAATGTGTTGCAACGGAATATCGATGTAATTACAAATCTTTGGCTCGCGTTTCATTAAATCCAAAACATCCATTGGGAAACCAGTTGGGAAAGCATAATGCAAACGTATCCATTCAATTCCTTCCACTTTCACTAAGTTTTCTAATAACTCAGCCAAATTTCTTTTTTTGTATAAATCTAATCCGTAATAGGTCAAATCTTGGGCAATAAGAATCAGTTCTTTTACGCCATTTTTAGCTAATCCTTCGGCTTCTTTAACTAATTTTTCAATAGATTGTGAAACGTGTTTGCCTCGCATTATTGGAATAGCACAAAAACTACAAGGTCTGTCACAACCTTCAGCTATTTTTAAGTAAGCATAGTTTTTTGGTGTAGTAGTAATTCTTTCTCCAAGCAGTTCGTGCTTATAATCGGCTCCGAGTGCTTTTAATAAAAGTGGCAATTCTGTTGTGCCAAAATATTGGTCAATATTGGGAATTTCTTTTTCTAAGTCGGGTCTGTATCTTTCTGATAAACATCCAGTAACAAAAACTTTGTCCACTATGCCACGCACTTTCTTATCGGCATATTCAAGAATAGTATTTACCGATTCAGCTTTGGCATTATCAATAAAACCACAAGTATTAATTACTACAATGTTTCCTTCTTGTTCATGCACCACCTCTTTTCCGCTGGCTTTTAGTTGGCCCATCAAAACTTCACTATCGTAAGTGTTTTTGGAACATCCAAGCGTAATGATGTTGATTTTGTTTTTCTTTAAAGACTTCGTTCTCATAGATTTATTCCTGACTTTTAGAAAGGAGTGCAAAATTACTCTTTTTATTTCAATTTTATTTACAAGTCAATTTTTAAAAAATAAAAAACCACTTCTATTGAAGTGGTTGGTGATTTAAATCTAATTTTATTATAATTCAAATAAAAAGGTTAAACTAAAATTATTGGTAATTGCTTCAATACTTGCACCATCAATAAATCCTTGTGAGAAGAATTGTTGTTGGTAATTTCTCTTGGAATGTGAGTAGGACAAATCAACTTTTGTATTTCCAAAATTATATCCCAAACCTCCAGAATATCCAATTAAATCGCCCATAGTTTTGGTGTCTTTATAGGGACTTTCTTCAAATCGATAGCCGGCTCGTAAGCTCAATTGTTTTATTTTTTTCTCGGCACCAACTCTAAATTCAGCCGTATTGGTAAGTGTATTTGAAATCGTGGTATTAAAATTTCTAAATTGGTTTGTTGGACTAAGAGTTATGTTACTATAATTTTTATAGGCAACATCAAAACTAATTAATCCTTGATTTCCAAAAACATAAGCTAAACTTCCAGTTATTTTATCGGGAGTTTGTATTTTATATCTATCATATATCATGGTGACACGAGGATCTACAATATCTGGTGATAATTCTCCACTAGTACTACTTCTTATTCCAACTACACTTTGACTTAATTCATCATTTAATGTATACCAAGTCGGCGATTCATAAGCCAAACCTAAACGAAATTCTTTAGTAACCTTTGCAATAGCTCCAACTTGAAATGAAAATCCATTACCATAAGTATATAATCTATTGTCAAATTGAAGTCTGTTTATTCTGATTTCATTCGATACTTGATTATTTCTTTCATAAAAACTGGTGTATTGAGAATAATCTGTAAAATGAGAATTCAAATTAACACCTAAATAAAGGAAATCTTTATACTGAGTGGCAAAATTGAAATTCAACTTGCCATTATAGCCATCCGAAGTAAAATAATTCTCTTGGTAATAATTTCCACCATTAGGAACTAATGATACATAATTTCTATTTGATATTTCATTATAATTTGAAGCCGGGTCGATTATATAAGCTTGATAGCCCAAAAATGCTTGTTGGGTTCCAAAACCGTAATTAGATCCTAAAAAACCATACAAAGAACTTATTGTTTCACCTGGTTGCAATTGCAAATTTGAAACCGAAACACCTCCATTTTGATTCGCATAATACAAGAAGTATTGATCAATGGAATTGTTTGGATTAGTTCCATAACTAAAAGTGGAATTATCAAAATTATTTGCATTTTCATAATTTAGAGCCAAACTAAATTTTTTCCATTCACTTTTTGTGTTTTGATTTTTAAAGACAAATACCATTCCAGCTTGATTTAGGTCAAAAGTACTGTCACATTCAGAAGTAGTTGTTCCAAAATAATTAGAATTATTTTTTGTGCTGAAATTGCTTATTGTTGACCCAAATTGATTGTTATTAAATACTGCAGAACCAGCAGGATTAACATTGATAGAAGACAAATCTCCACCAAGAGCACCAAATGCTCCACTTAAAGCTCGAAATCTGGCTGTTCCGTTTAAATTGTCTTGAGAATATCGTAAAGCATCTGAAACTTCCTGAGAATAAACAAAAGTAAATGTCAATACCGAAAGATTAATTAAAAAAAACTTTTTCATATTTTTTTATTTTAAATAAACAAAATTAAAAGTAAAGTGTTTAGAAATTACCTTCTTCCACCGCCACCGCCAGATGATCTTCCACCACCACCACCAGATGATCTTCCACCACCATAGCTTCCACCACCACCATAAGATGAACGACCACCACCATAATTTGAGCTAGGAGAATAAGTACGTGTTGGGGATGATGTTTGCGTTCTAACGTTATTTCTAGTTGAATTTGAGTTTGTGTTTGTTCTTGTAGAATTATTAGAATAGTTTCTAGTTGAATTATTAGATGATCTTACATTATTAAAGCTATTATTTCTTGTTGAAATGCCATTATTGTTTCTAGAACTATAATTATTTGAAATTCTTGAATTTGTTCCTCTACCGCTTGCTATGCTACCATTATAAGCAGATCCTCTTCTACCACCTGCATACGAATGGTAATAGTTGTTGTAATAACCACCGCACCAATTATTATTTCCATACCAATTATTCCAACCCCATCCCCAGTTTGGTCCCCACATTCCTCCCCAGCCCCACATTCCACCCCAGCCAAAGTTTCCACCCCAGCCCCAATTTGGACCCCACATGCCACCCCAACCCCAATAATTGCCGAACCACCAATTATTCCAATAGCTCCAACCCCAATCGTTATCATAAACGTTTACAGTTACAGTTTGCGGATTACTTCCCCATGCGGCATTATTAGAGATAGAATCTCTATTTGTTGAATTGTATTCATCTACTTTTGTAAAACTTTGAGCGTTATTATTCAAATCACTAAAATATTCTTGGTATTTATTACTTTGAGTATTTTCATTTGAATTGGCTACACTTTTATTGTTTTCTGAACCACCGTATATGCCATCATTATCGTAGTAGGAACTATTTTGATAGGAGCTACACGAGGAAATCATAATAGAAAAAGATCCAAGAAATACATAAATGGATAATTTTTGCGAGAAAAAATAATTAGTTTTCATATCTATAGCATTTTTATTGTTGAACAATACAAAAATAGTTAGTTTTGCCAGACTATTTAGTTAAAATAAGTTAAACAATTTTTGTGCCAAACTTTTTAATATGAGCAAGAACCTTACTACAAGAAGTGAAGATTATTCAAAATGGTATAACGAACTGGTTGTCAAAGCCGATTTGGCCGAAAACTCTGGTGTGAGAGGTTGTATGGTAATCAAACCTTATGGTTATGCTATTTGGGAAAAAATGCAGGCTGAATTGGATAGAATGTTCAAAGAAACAGGTCACAGTAATGCCTATTTTCCACTTTTTGTTCCTAAAAGCATGTTTGAAGCAGAAGAGAAAAATGCGGAAGGTTTTGCCAAAGAATGTGCTATAGTTACCCATTATAGATTAAAAAATGACCCAGACAAACCCGGGAAATTGATGGTTGACCCAAATGCAAAATTAGAAGAAGAGTTAATTGTTCGACCTACAAGTGAAGCAATAATTTGGTCAACCTATAAAAATTGGGTGCAATCGTATAGAGATTTACCACTATTAATTAATCAGTGGGCAAATGTTGTTCGTTGGGAAATGAGAACGAGATTATTTCTTAGAACTGCTGAGTTTTTATGGCAAGAAGGGCATACCGCTCATGCCACAAAGGCAGAAGCTATAGAAGAGTCTGAAAAAATGATGCATGTTTATGCTGATTTTGCTGAAAATTTTATGGCGATTCCAGTAATTAAAGGATTAAAAACTGAAACAGAACGTTTTGCTGGTGCTGAAGAAACTTACTGTATTGAAGCATTAATGCAAGATGGAAAAGCGTTGCAAGCTGGAACTTCGCATTTTCTTGGGCAAAATTTTGCTAAAGCATTTGACGTTAAATTTGCTAATCAAGAAGGAAAACAAGAATTCGTATGGGGAACGTCATGGGGAGTTTCTACTCGATTAATGGGAGCATTAGTCATGACACATTCAGATGATAATGGATTGGTTTTGCCACCAAATTTGGCTCCTATACAAGTAGTGATTGTTCCTATTTATAAATCAGATGAAGAGTTTGATACAATATCTTTGGTTGCAAATGACTTAGTTACTCAATTTAAAAAAAATGGAGTTTCAATAAAGTTTGATAATAGAACAACTCAAAAACCTGGATTTAAATTTGCTGAGTGGGAATTAAAAGGCGTTCCAATTAGAATCGCAATTGGACCGAAAGATATTGAAAACGGCACTTTTGAAATCGCTAGACGTGATACTTTAACAAAAGAAGTAATTACAAATAAAGGAGCAGTAAATTATATTAGTGATTTATTAGAACAAATTCAAAAGGATTTATATACTAAAGCATTACAATATAGGGACTCTCATATTACTGAGGTCAATTCTTTTGAAGAGTTTAAAGAGGTTTTAGAAAATAAAACCGGATTTATTTCGGCTCATTGGGATGGAACTCCTGAAACAGAAGAAAAAATCAAAGAATTGACTAAGGCCACTATTCGTTGTATACCTTTAAATAGAGTTGAGGAAGAGGGAAAATGTATTTTTTCTGGCGGAAAATCTTTTGGTAGAGCGTTGTTTGCGAAGGCATATTAAAAAAATAATATTTTTTTTCTGCTACACTATTGCGAAAATAAAAAATAGTTGTATTTTTGCATCCGCATTGAGAAAGACGGCCCGTTCGTCTATCGGTTAGGACGCCAGGTTTTCATCCTGGTAAGAGGGGTTCGATTCCCCTACGGGCTACAATTTAAATAAAAAAAGAAAAAATGGCAAATCACAAGTCAGCTTTAAAAAGAATTAGAAGTAACGAGAAAAGAAGAGTATTAAACAGATACCAACACAAAACTACTCGTAATGCAATAAAAGCATTAAGATTAGCAACTGATAAATCTGACGCTTCTGCTAAGTTATCTGCTGTTATTTCCATGATCGATAAATTAGCTAAGAAAAATATTATTCATGATAATAAAGCTTCTAATTTAAAATCTAAATTGACAAAGCACGTTTCAAAGTTATAGTATAACTGTTCAGTCTTATAAAAAAGCACTCAAATTTTGAGTGCTTTTTTGTTTTACATAATCGTATGTGATTATGAAAGTTTATCTTTTAAGTTTTCTAACATTTCCTTAGTTATTGGTTTTGATAAAAAATCAATTACTACCGAATAATTTTTTGTTTTGTTTACATCTTGTGGGTCAATAGTTGATGATAGTACTATGAATTTTGCATCTTTGAAAATCTCATGATAACCAAGTGCTGAATATATATCCAAAAATTCCCAACCATTCATTATAGGCATATTTAAATCTAAAAAAGTTAATTTTGGGTATATAGTGTTTTTATCAATTTTGTACTTTTCGGCTAGTGCTTTAAAATATTGAATTGCTTCTTCTCCATTTTGAGCAGTGTGTATTTCTTTGGTAGATAAAACTCTTTCAATTACTTTTTTACAAAGCATCAAAGTAATTAAGTCGTCATCTACGCAAAAAATTTTATCTAACATATCAAGAAAAGATTAATTATTTTTAAATGTTAAAGTGAAAGTAGTACCTTTTCCTACTGAACTGACTACACTTATTGTACCTCCCATTGCTTCAACTTGGGATTTTACCAAATACAATCCCAAACCTTTACTATCAGGATGATTGTGAAATCGTTGGTATAAACCAAAAATCTTATCTTTATTTCTCACTAAATCTATACCAATTCCATTGTCTTTGAAAGTAAGTATTAAATTATCATCTACAACTCTTGACGATATATTTACTCTTAATTGCCTTGTTGTGTCTTTGTACTTCATGGAGTTGGTTAGTAAATTTAAAAAAATACTTTCTAAATAGGACTTATTAATGTTTAAAATTGTGACTTCTTCCAAATCGATTTTCAAAATGGGTTTGTTTAAACTTATCAAAAAGCTCAATTGATTAAAAACATTTTCAAAAATTTCTTTAATAAGTACTTTCTCTTTTTGTATGGAAGGATTGTCTTTTATAATAACCACTTTAACCAAATCGTTTATTGTCTCATTCAAAAGATGGGTTGATTTTGAGAACCCGTTTATGATTTCTTTTAACTCTTTATCTTCGATAGTCATTTCTTCAACTAAATTTAATAATCCAGTTAAATTTGAAAGTGGTGCCCTCAAATTATGGGATGTAATATAGGAGAATTGTTTTAAATCTTTATTGTTTTGTGTTAATTCCTTAATGAGTTGTTCTCTCTCTCTTTGTTTCATTTTTTCTTCTGTAACATCTCTTTGAATAGAAATCCAATGCGAATGTTCACCATCTTTATTGGTAACAGGAATCATAGAGAAGTTAATCCAAAATTCATCACCATTCTTTTTATAACTAATGGTTTCTATAAAGCATTCTTTATAGTCTTGAATAGCTGTTTTTAGTTTATCAAGTTCTAAAATATCTGATTTTTCTTTAAAAAAAAGTATTGGTGATTTCCCTATAACATCTTTTGCTTTGTAACCAGTCATTTCTGTAAATGCTGAATTGACAAAAATAATGTTTGGAATTACATTTTCCGAAGTATCAATATCTGTAATCATTACAGCATCTTTTGAATGTGTAATCACTGTTTCCAGAAGTCTAAGTCTTTGTTCTTCAGATTTTTGTTTAGTGATATCTTGAATAGCTCCAATCATTCTAATTGGTTTTCCCTCTTTGTCTTTCATTAAAAAACCTCTATCTAAAACATATTTGTAGCTTCCATCAGCACATTGGAATCGATATTCGTCTTGCCACTTTTCTGTTTTTTGTTCAAGAAATGAATATAGTTTGACCGACATCTTCAAACTATCTTCGGGATGAATTCTATCAAACCACCATTTTGAAGTTTTGCCAACATCTTCTTTTTTGTAACCAAAAACTCCTTGTATCCCTTTATTCCATTTGAAACTATCATCTTCAATTTTCCAATCCCAAATAGTATCACTAGTGGCTTTGGCAACTATATCATAACGTTCGTTTGACTCTGATATCTCTTTATTAGTGACTTTTAATTTTTCGAAAACCGATATGTTTTTGTTGTCTTTTAGACGTAGTAGAATGATTAAAATAATAGTTGAAATTGCAATGAAAATGATATCTTTTATATAAAAATATAGGGTAGTATTTTCAGGTAACGTTTGGGTAAAACTAAATAAAATGGTATGACCTACCAATGCCAATAAAAGCAATATAAAGAAGTAAACTAAAGTTATTTTTTTTGAATAATTTTTCATTACTCCAAAAATATATATAAATTCAAATAAGTTTTAAAATTTGTAAAAAAACTTATTAGATATTATATAAACTTTAACAGTATTACTAATAAAATGTAAACTAATTTTTTATCCAAAAATAAAGTGTACCTTTGCACCGTCAAAAAAACACAGATGGAATCTATTAGAAACATTGCTATTATTGCCCACGTTGACCATGGTAAGACTACTTTGGTTGACAAAATTATGTATCACTGTCAACTATTTCGTGAAAATGAAAATACGGGTGATTTAATTCTGGATAACAATGACCTTGAAAGAGAAAGAGGAATCACAATTACTTCTAAAAACGTATCTGTTGTATATAAGGGAACAAAAATTAATATTATTGATACTCCCGGTCACGCCGATTTTGGGGGTGAAGTAGAGCGTGTGTTGAATATGGCTGATGGCGTTTGTCTATTGGTAGATGCTTTTGAAGGTCCAATGCCACAAACACGTTTTGTGTTACAAAAAGCTATCGATTTAGGATTGAAACCATGTGTTGTTATTAATAAAGTAGATAAAGAAAACTGCACACCTGAAGAAGTTCATGAAAAAGTTTTCGATTTAATGTATGAATTAGGTGCTGAAGAATGGCAATTGGATTTCCCAACTGTTTATGGTTCTGCTAAGCAGAATTGGATGTCAGATGATTTCAGAAAACCAACTTCAACTATAGAACCATTATTAGACATGGTTATTGCCAATGTTCCTGCTCCGAAAGTTTCCGAAGGAACTCCTCAAATGCTTATCACATCTTTAGATTTCTCCTCATTCACTGGTCGTATTGCAATCGGTCGTTTAGAAAGAGGTGTTTTGAAAGAAGGAATGCCAATTTCTTTGGTAAAAAGAGATGGAAAAATATTGAAATCAAGAATTAAAGAATTACATACTTTTGAAGGTCTGGGACGTAAAAAAGTACAAGAGGTAATTGCTGGAGATATTTGTGCCATTGTAGGAGTTGAAGGTTTTGAAATTGGGGACACGATTGCCGATTTTGAAAGTCCAGAAGCATTACAAACTATTGCTATTGATGAACCAACCATGAGTATGTTGTTTACCATTAACGACTCGCCATTTTTTGGAAAAGAAGGAAAATTTGTAACATCACGTCACATTAGAGATAGATTAACAAAAGAATTAGAGAAAAATCTAGCCATGAAGTTGGGTGAAACCGATTCTGCCGATAAATTTATGGTTTTTGGTCGTGGCGTACTTCATTTATCCGTTCTTATTGAAACCATGAGAAGAGAAGGATATGAATTACAAATTGGACAACCTCAGGTTATCATCAAAGAAATTGAGGGTAAAAAATGTGAGCCAATTGAAGAGTTAACTATCGATTTGCCAGAAAGTTTATCAGGGAGAGCTGTCGAATTTGTTTCCATCCGTAAAGGAGAAATGCTCTCTATGGAAGCCAAAGGCGAACGCATGATTATTAAATTCAACATTCCTTCTCGCGGCATTATTGGATTGCGTAATCAGTTGTTAACAGCAACTGCCGGTGAAGCGATTATGGCGCATCGTTACATAGGTTATGAGCCATTCAAAGGTGATATTCCGGGACGTAATAACGGTTCGTTAATTTCTATGGAAAATGGAAAAGCTATCCCATATTCTATTGACAAATTACAAGATAGAGGTAAATTCTTTGTGAATCCTAATGATGAAATATACGAAGGTCAGGTAATTGGAGAGAATTCTCGTAGCGATGATATGTGTATCAACGTAACTAAAGCAAAAAAACAGTCTAACGTACGTTCATCAGGAAATGATGAAAAGGCAAGGATTATTCCACCGATTATATTTTCATTGGAAGAGGCATTGGAATACATTCAAAAGGATGAATATGTTGAGGTTACTCCAAAATCTATTCGTTTGAGAAAAATTTATTTGAACGAAACGGATAGAAAAAGATATAAAGTATAACGGTTTAGCAATAGACAAATATCAAATTCCAAATTCTAAATGTGAGTTTGGAATTTTTTTTAGGAGCTATTCCTGCCTGATTGCAGGCAGGTCCAGCTTTCCGTTACAATATCTTTATCAAAGTTAAAAACTTTGATAAAGATGATTTCCTCTACAATCTGGGCTAGGGATTTAGTTTTTCATTAAGAACTCCAGCGGAATATTAAACCTTTCATTCCAAGAATTTTCAGAGTGGTCTTTTCCAGGGAAAAATTTGGTTATCCAATTTTTAGAGGTAAATCCTTTTTCAATCATAATTGCATCAATTTTTTCCTGAAAGGGTTTATAAAAACTGTCTAAGGTTTTATCTCCATAATCAAAATAGATTTTATGATTTTTCGGATTTGGAAGTTGTGTTTTTAAGTAATCTCTAAATTTAGAAGCTATATCCGCATCAGCAACTGCTCCTAATTTTTCTTTCATAATCATCGGAGTATGCGTAGATATACAAGCAGCTCCTCCAAATACTTTTGGATATTCACAAATAGCATACAAAGAAATCAAACCACCCATACTCGAACCAGCAACAAAAGTATTTTTTCTATCTGTTTTTGTAGCAAAGGTTTTATCAATAAATGGTTTTACTTCGGTTACCAAAAACTTTAGGTAATTATCCGATTGTGGTTTGTTTTTTAATTGTTCTTCAACCAGTATTTTTTTTGTTGGTTCGGGAATATCTTTAATAATGCGCTGCGGGAAATATTCCGAATGACGGTATTCGCCATTATTCCATATACCAACTACGATGAATTTCTGTGTTTTATTTTCTGTAATTAATTTCCCAGCCACTTCATCCACTTCCCAACTTTGTTTATTCCAAGTGATATCAGCATCAAATAGCATTTGCCCATCATGCATGTAAAGCACTGCATATTTTTCTTTATCCGAATAACCATCGGGTAACCAAACGTCTATATTTCTGGCATCAACAAAATTGGATTTGAAGTTTTCAAAATGTTCTATTTTGCCACTACTTACTTTTGGAACTTGACAATAGAGGAAACAAGTGAAAAATAATGCAACTACAATACTAATTTTCATTATGATTATCGTTTTAATGCAAAATGTCCTTTGGCACTTCTACCATCTTCAAATTGAATAGAGTACCAATAATCATCAGCAGGCATTTGACGTCCATTATATGTTCCATCCCAACCCAGACTTGTGGTTCCTAGTTGTTTTAATAGTTTTCCAAATCGGTCAAAAATATAAATGGTTGAGCGATAATTTGATAATGCACTTACCCCTTTTACATTCCAGTAGTCATTGAAACCATCTCCGTTTGGAGTAAAATATTTTGGAATTCCCAATACAGAAACTAATATGGGACCAACCGAACCACAACCATCTCTATCTCTGACATAAATTTCATGAAACCCAATGGGAACATTATTAAATATATTGCTGCTTTGATAAGGCCCATTAACATCATCAATCGCAAATTCATAAGTTCCGGAACCCGATAAATTGACAGTTATTGAATTATAATCAGATAAATCAACAACATCAATTTCAATATTTGTAGGAGCTTGCGAACTTATTACGGTTATAGTTCTTGTTTTTGAACAATTAGAAGCATTGGTTACTTCTACCTTATAAATTCCAGTTGTATTGACTATTAAAGTAGGGTTCGTTTGTGCAGTTATAATCGCGTTATTGAAATACCATGTATAGGTATAATTAGAAGTTGGTGTCCCATCAAGAATTCCAGCATCTAGTGTAATTTCAGTATCAGGAAGACAGATAACTACCTTTTCTTGTTGGTCAATTTTTGGTGTTGGATTTACAATAAAAGGTATAATAATATCTGCAGGACAACTCGTATTTATTGGGTTTTCGACAACCACTTTAACGTTTTGTGTTCCCGTTCTAAAAGGATTTGGCAATTGATTGGGAGTTGTACTTGGAATGAGCACATTATTTTGATCATAATAATACACATTTACTCCAGTTTGTGCTCCAATAATGGTATTTAGAAAAGAACTTGTATCAAAATCAAATAATCCATCTTGGTCAATTGGGTTGGGTTCATCATCACATCTTGATGTTAGCAAAGGATCAATGGCAAATGCCTCAGGTAAATCATCCACAATAAATTGTAATTGTACCTCGTCATTACAAGGGTCTCCAGCAGTTTGGGTTGTATTATTGGAAACTCTAATGGTGATAGTCTCAGTTCCTGTTACAAAAAACGGATTAGGAAAAGGCACAATTTGTGTACCATTGGCTCTATAATATTTCACATTAACTCCAGTTTGTCCGTTCAAAACAGTAGCTTCAATTCCTGAAGTATCAAAACCATAAATACCATCTTGATCATCATCGCATTCACGAATTAAATTTAAAGGATTTACAGGATTTGCAGTAGGAACGGGTTCTACAACTACATTAAAAGTTTTAAACCCAAAACAAGAATTGTCCAAAGTACTCTCAGCACGAACCCAAATGGTTTGCACATTTGGGAAACCAATGTTTCTATAATTTGTAGTATTTGCAATGGCTAATGAGTTGCCCAAAGCATCGGTTTCAGCAAGGAAATCAGCTTCGGACTTATAATATTTAATAGAAATATTATTAGGTAAAATGGCTAATAGACTAGTTGTTATACTGCTAAAATTAAAAGGGCCAGAAATTCCATCACTATCGTCATTAACAGCATCGAGAAAATCATCGCACAGATATTGATTTGGAATGACAAAATTGGCTGGAATTTGAGTAACGGAAACAATTAAATTTATAGTAGCCACACGAAAACAGCCGTTACTATTTTCTACTCTGGCATAAATTGTAGCGGTTCCAGAAGTATAAGCAAGAGGATTGGGGATTAAAAAAGTAACATTTTCAGTAGTTGCTGCTGCAAATGTGGTATAATAGGTAAATGTTTCATTCAAATTATTAGCGGAAATCACATCATTTTTTTGTGTTAAATTGAAAATTGAAATTCCATCAGAATCATTATCACATTGTTTCAGAGTAATTGGTGTTGTAATTACAGGTAATGGAAAGGTGGTTAAAATAGCTACTGCCGAAAACAAACCACAGGTATTTCCGTTTTTGTTTAGAAACACTCGGTATCGATAACCGCTCATAGTTGGTGAAACATTGGCAACCGATAAACTTGCTGTAGTAGCTCCTGTATAGATTGCATTATTTACTATAGTGTTCCAAGTAACTCCATTATCGGTTGAAAGTTGCCATTGATAAGAAGTTACTGCATTGGAAGTTACGGTAAAAGTAGCAGTTTGTAATTCGCAAAATGAATTACTTGATGGCTGATTGTTTATAACAATGGGTGCTGCGGTAATATAATTTATATTCGGATTTCCATAACCCGTTCCGCTGGTTACAATTCCGTTATTTGGGTTAACAGTTGGAGGAACTATTCCGCCTAAAAGACCATCACCGTTGCTATCCAAATATCCTGCTTCGATGACATCGTTACACAAATCATTATCGCTGTCTAATTCAATATAATTAAGGATTCCATCGCCATCCGTATTGGCTAAAGTATAATTTAAAACGCCACTATCTGGAGTTGTTTCCAAAGCATTGGCCAAACCATTGGTACCAAAATTGGTACTATCAATAATTCCATTACTATTAGAATCAGTGGCATTACTTCCAGATTCGTCTAAGTCATGAATTCCATCGTTGTCCGAATCTAAATCGAGATAATTAGGAATGGTATCAGAGTCATTATCGGCTGGTGTTATTCCGGCCCCGAAGGCATCATCAATTCCGTCATTATTGGCATCAACATTGGAAAGTGCAACAACATTTGTCCCTTGCGATTCTACAAAATCGAGTATCGAATCATTATCGCTATCATAATCCAATTGGTCTGGAATGCCGTCACCATCCGAATCTTTTGGAACACAAGTGGCAACTAAACGCAAAGCAACTTTACTTGTATTGGTGTCCACTAGATTGATGTTGGTAATGGTTATTGAATTTATCAAATTTCCTCTGATAGAAAAAGTTCCTGTTCCTGCGGCTAAAGGAACACTACTGTTCAACCGAAAACGTATTTCGAAAGAGGAATATTGTGTTACGCCACTTTCAAAAATACCATCATAATTAGTATCAATAAGAATTTGATTATTTGGATTTAAAATAGTGAGGGTTTTATTTATGGGACAGGTGACTCTAATTTCGGTAGATGATGTAAACAAATCTGTAGCCAAAGCGGTAGAAGCATATTCTAGAACTAAGCTAATGGGATTTGTAAAATTGGAAAGCGTGTAATTTATTTTGTTTTGTTTTCCTTGAGCCGCTTCGGTAACAAAATTACCATTAGTATCGCCAACAATTGGATTGGCCGATGGAGTTCCAGTTCCCGAAAAAGTCACCGCGCCAGTATAAGCATTAGTATAAGTACCAATGGCTATTGAGCCAGCAGTTGTGTTTGTCAGATTGAAATTTTGATTACCAAACGATTCGTTGCAATTGGTAATGCCATCATTGTCATTATCAAGGTCTGCATTATCATTTACAGTGTCATTATCAGTATTTAATGCACAAGTACTTACAGGAATTTTATCAGAATCAATAGGATTACCACAACCTGCTATGGTTGCCGAAACATAGTAATATCCTGGACCAAGAAGGTTTGGAGTATAGGAACTATTTGTAGCGAAAGGAATTAGGACATCGTTAAAATACCATTGAAATGTATCAAAAGGGCTCAAGGTATTTACCGATAAAACAGTATTGGGAATACAACTGGCCTGAGCAATATTGACTTGATTGAACGATATCTCTGGTTTAAAGGTAAAACCAGAATAAAAACCCCCAAAAGTTGCTGCACCACTTGAACCGTAAGCAGCTAAATAAATCTCTCCAGTTGAAAAAACCGAAACATTGCCCGATAAACCAGTAAGTACATAGGTTTGGTAATTGAGATTACCAATAACATTTGTTGGTCCATTTACCTGTATTCCCAAGGGTAAAGTGGCTAAAGTATAATTGACACCATCAATAATGAAAGTTAATGTTGCTGCTGTTTCGGTTACAATAGTTACTCTTCCAATAAATTGTCTTGTGCCCACAAAATCTATAAAGGGTATATTATCAATAACCCTTGGGGTTTGACAACTTAAAGGAGGAACAAAAAATAGTTCTTGATTTCTTTGGTCAATTGCACCATTATCGCCTACACTTTGATAAGCAAAGGTTTTTTTGGAAGTTTGAACAAATAAATTTCCATTGGCACTAAATGCATTGCCAAGTATTTCATAATATTGTCCAGCGTTAATGGTTGCCACTGCGGTTGCAACTCCATTGGTAAAAATTTCTGTATTGTCTTCATCGGCAACAATTAGTACTTTTTCTACTTCTGAAACACCAGTACTTTTGATAAAAATATAATCTGTTCCTGTTCTTTCGGCAGAAACAATTTGGTCAAATCCCAAATCCAAATTTCCCACTGCATTACTTCCACCAAATGATCCACAGTTGACTGCAATGGGTTTATCAGCTGTAACCAAAGCACCAATTAATCCATCTCTATTAGCATCTGTTGGTCCTTGAACTGCCATTACATAACTTTCACCACTGTTTAAGGTAATGCTAAATGGGGTATTTCCAGTTGAGCTGTTTATCGGAATTACACCAGTTTTTAAATCACTAAAATTCACAACAGTATTATTTTCAGTAGCAAGGACAGAGATAAATGTGGTGTGAATATCGATATAATTAGCTACTAAGGTGTTGGTAAAACTTCCAATTCTGAAACGGTTTCCAAGTGACGCTAATCCTTTAGAAACCAATTCTCCTGCTTGATTTCCGGTTCCAGCTGTAACGCGGGCTGATACATAAACCAAATCATCTGCTTCAACTATATATCCTTTGTTGCTATATACATTATTGGCACCTCCAGCATCAACGTGAAGTTGGGTATCGTTACCAAAGCCAACATAATAAACATAAGGTACGTTTCTTGAAACAGTACCAAGAATAGTATTGCCACCCAATTCAATAATTCGAAAATTTATGGGAGTAACGTTAGGCGTAGAGATATATAAATATTGGTCTTCTGAGGTTACACTTGAAGCACCAGATAGTGGCGGAATATAATGTGTCTTACTAAATTGTGAAAAACAATTTATCGAGATGAAGACAGTAAATAATAAAAACAATAACTTCTTTTTCATTCGCTAAAAATAGCAAATTAAAAAGAAACCATAAAAAGAAGTTTGCTCTTATTATGGTTTCTTTATAAAATGTTCAAAAATTGATTACAAATCACGCTTTTTAATTATTTTATACGATAGAAAAATAAAAATTGCTGTCCAAAGTAAAACAATTAAAATTGATGTAAAATGTACGTCATAATCTTTAATCCCTTTTTCTCCCACAGCACTTTGGATATTTTTAATAATAGATAATCTTGAAAAAGGTTCAATGATAAGATTACTCATTGACTCTAGCGGCATGAAAGCATAGACTTGATCTACTCGTGGATCACGATTGAATATATCAAACTTTAAAGTTAAATAGGATATTTTTTCAACCAAAAACCAAATTAACAGAAAACCTAGTGCAAATGCAGAGCGTTTTACTAGAATTCCTAGAAACAAACAGAAAGAGAAAAAGCCAAGTAGTTTTACAAAGTAAGCCAACAAGTAAATCAAATCAGAAAATACAATTTCCAATTCAGTATATGAGGAAAAACTATAGCCCAAAATCAGGGACATCACAAAAACAAACACAGTAGAAGTAAAGGCAAAAAGGATGACGGTCAAAAATTTGGAGAGTATAAATTCCTTTTTACTCATGCCATCGATGAGGTTTTGTTTTAGCGTGCCATAACTGTATTCGTTTGCCATCATT
>NZ_JBKCVI010000195.1:0-5117 GCF_046317795.1 Flavobacterium sp.
GTATTGGATTCTTACTAATTAATACCATCGTCGCACTTACAATCGCAAATGCAGATAATAGATAAAATAAAATGTCTACTGTACTCATAGTATTGTTTATGCTTCTACTCCTCTAGCCAAAGCTAAATCACTTGCTTCGGTCTTTGGATTTGGGATTAATAAATCGGGTTTGCCATAAATAAATCCTTTACGTGTATAATTTGCAGGTGCAAAAGTTTCACTTAAATAAATGGCGTCTTTTGGACAAGCTTCTTCACATAACCCACAGAAAATACAACGCAACATATTGATTTCATAGATTTCGGCATATTTTTCTTCGCGGTACAAATGTTCTTCGCCTTTTTGACGTTCGGCTGCCTTCATGGTAATCGCTTCCGCTGGACAAGACAGGGCACACAAGCCACAAGCTGTACAGTTTTCACGTCCTAGTTCATCGCGTTTCAACATGTGTTGTCCACGATAAACAGGACTAAATTCTCTAACTTGTTCAGGATACTGTATGGTTGCCTTTTTTCTAAAAAAGTGTTTGATGGTAATCAATAAACCTTTCACTATGGCAATAAGGTACATTCTTTCAAAAAAAGTCATTTCCTTGTTGGAAACTTGCTTTTTTCTTCCTGATAATGATACTGTTTGTATATTCATTTTTATTTTTATTTGAAGCTATTCCTGCTATCCGTTTCAATCTGTCATTGCTTCGTTCCTCACAATTACAGGATTTCCACTTCTATCAGGGCTAAGCTTATCGATGTCCTTTATTTTTTAAACCCTATTTTCGTTCTTTCTACTTTATTATCTTGCTTATCTATCAATTCGTCCAGATAACTAAAAACCAATTCGATGTTTTTGTCTTGGTTAGTTAATTTCTTTTTAATTAATTCAATTTCCAAAGAAAGATTAAGATTATTTATCAGGTAATCTCTCATTTTGGTAAACACTCTAATAATGTGAATATTAACTTTAACTGCTTGTTCACTATTTAAAACACTTGATAACATTGCTACTCCTTGTTCTGTAAACACAAAAGGTAATTTTCTCGTTCCACCCCAACTTGATGTTCCATTTTGGAATATCAAAATTTCAAATTCTTCTTTGGTTAATTGAAACATAAAATCCTCTGGAAACCTAAAGAAATTTCTTTTTACTGATTTGTTTAAATTCCCTGTTGTCACACCATACAATTCTGCTAAATCTCTGTCAATCATTACTTTTTGATTTCTAATAAGTAAAATTTTACTCATTATAAACTCTTCGGTAATTGCTAACTCTGCACTCATTTTTTTATTTTTGTTTTAAGTGGTTGCAATATGCAACCAACTTAATTTGTTTATTTACAGTATTTTAAATGTTTTATTGTTTAAACGGGTTGCAATTTATGACCGCCTTATTTTTTAAACCCTATTTTCGTTCTTTCTATTTTGTTATCTTGTTTGTCAATCAATTCGTCCAGATAGCTAAAGAGTAATTCTACATTCTTATCTAATCGTCTTTTTATTTCTTCAATATCAATTTTGGAATTCAAATTATTAATAAGAAATTCTCTCATACTTACAAAAATCTCAATAATTTTTATACTCATTTGAGTTGCTTTCTCACTTTTTTCAACATTTGATAATTGTAAAATTCCGTGTTCTGAAAAACATAAGGCAACGAACATCCTAATGCTTGTTTATAAGGTATCGCATTTTGCGATACCTTTAGTTTTTACACATATTAAACAACTTAACTGTCTGTTTTTTAGATTTTTATTATTAAAAAATATTTAAATATTTGTCAAAAATGCTTCTTTTTATTGTTATGGTGTCGCAAAATGCGACACCTTTAGTTTATTTTTTTACATTTAATTAATGTAACTATTTTAAATAATTAATAATAAAAAACTTGATATCTCATAATGCGAATTCAAAATTTTACTTAAATACCAAGAGGCAAATTCCAGTTATTATTATATTGAAAATGGAAAGTGGAATTAAAATCTTCCAACCCAAATTCATCAATTGATCGTATCTAAAACGTGGAATTGTCCATCTAATCCACATAAAGAAAAAGATGAAGAAACATAATTTTGCAAATAAAGCTCCAATTCCTATAACGTTTGCAATATTAACGCCCCAATGTTCCAAAGCCCAACCCATTCCTGGATAGTTGTAACCACCAAAGAATAAAACAGCTATAATGGTTGACGAGATGAACATATTAGCATATTCTGCAAACAAATAAAATCCCATTTTCATCGAGGAATATTCGGTGTGATAGCCACCAATTAACTCCGACTCACATTCTGCTAAATCGAATGGTGTTCTGTTAGTTTCTGCAAAAGCACAAATTAGGAAGATTAAGAAAGATAAGGGTTGATAAAAAGCATTCCAATGAAAACCATATTGTTGTGCTGAAATTTCTTTTAAACTCAACGTTCCTGTCATCATTAATAAGGCAATCATCGATAATCCCATAGCGATTTCATAGGAAACCATTTGCGAAGCGGCACGAACGGCACCCATTAATGAGAACTTATTGTTTGATGCCCAACCACCAATCATGATTCCGTAAACACCAATAGAAACTACGGCAAATATGTATAACAAAGCACTATCGGTATCCGTTGCTTGTAATTGTACTGTTCTTCCAAAAATTTCTAATTTGTCGCCCCAAGGAATTACGGCACTTGTCATTAAAGCAGCAGTCATAGCGATGGCTGGTCCGAGAAAGAAGAGAAATTTATTTTTAGTATTCGGTTCAAATTCTTCTTTTGCAAATAGTTTCATTCCATCGGCAAGTGGTTGAAATAAACCGCCCCAACCTGCACGATTTGGCCCAACTCTGTCTTGAAGAAAAGCGGCTACTTTACGTTCTGCCCATGTGGAATACATTGCCATAATCATAGTTACGGCAAAAACAACCACAATCAAAACGCTTTTTTCTATAATAAAGGCACTATCCATTTTGTTTTGAATTTACTGGGTTACCATCAATTTTTTCGTTGTAATCTATCTCGGCCATACTTATTTTTTTACGGTCGATATCTCTACCTTGAAGAATTCCTTTTTCGGTAGCAATAACTACTTTCTCTGTTTTTCCGTAATATTTACCTTGGTTGATAACTGAATCTTTCTCGAATTTTCTTGGACCTTCAATCACCCAATCCGCAACGTCTTTTTTATCAAAACGGCAAGTATTACATATGAATTCTTCTACTTCATGATACTCATCTTTGCGAGCAGTTACTCTCTGAATTTCGTCACCAAACATCCAAACGGTAGTTTTTCCGCAACATTTGTCACAATCTCTGTGAGCATTAAACGGTTTGTTAAACCAAACTCTCGATTTGAAGCGGAACGTCTTATCCGTTAAAGCACCAACCGGACAGACATCAATCATGTTTCCAGAAAATTCATTGTCGATAGCTGTTGATATACAGGTAGAAATTTGCGAATGGTCACCACGATTTAAAACACCGTGAACTCTTTTATCCGTCAATTGGTCGGCAACTTCCACACAACGTTGGCACACGATACAACGGTTCATGTGCAGTTGAATTTTGTCACCAATATCTTCTGGCTCAAAAGTTCGTTTTTCCTCTATGAAACGTTGTTGCAATTTGCCGTGTTCGAAACTTAAATTTTGTAAATCACATTCTCCTGCTTGATCGCAAACCGGGCAATCTAATGGATGATTGATTAAAAGGAATTCGGTTACCGCTTTTCGAGCTTCGGTAACTCTGTCGGATTTTTTGCTGGCTACTTCCATTCCGTCTTGACAACCTGTTACACACGAGGCAACAAGTTTTGGCATCGGACGAGGATCGGCTTCACTACCTTTGGTAACATCCACTAAACAGCAGCGGCATTTTCCGCCTGTTCCTTCTAGTTTAGAATAATAGCACATGGCTGGTGGGACTGATTCTCCACCAATCATACGAGCAGCTTGTAGGATGGTGGTTCCTGGTGCTACTTCAATTTCTTGACCGTCTATGGTTACTTTCATTTTTTATTTGTTTAAAGGTTTAAAAGTTTAAGTGTTTTCACTTCTAACTTCCAACTTCTAACTTTTTTAATACTATTATTTACTTTGCCAATCCACTTGCAATATTTGGAGAAGCAGGATTTACGCTCAATTTAAAATATTTTGGATGAACTATCAAATCCATATCTTCCATAGGTATTGCACCTAATAAACACTGATCGCCTAAAACCATGGCACCCACGAAACAAATTCTGTTTTCAAATGCTACTTTTATTGGACCAACATAAGGAACTATTTGTGACGTACCATCAGCAAGTGTTACTTCTCTTTTTTGCAATTCGGATAACTCTAATTGGTTAGCTACATGTTGTGGAATGTACAAATAAGTTGCTCCAGTATCTACCAAACTTACAACTTCAATAGGTTTAATAGTACTAATAACTGGATTTGATAATGTTATATTTGAATATACAAGTCCCATATTATTTTTATAAATTTTTACAAATATTCCTAAAGTTTATTCTTTAGCCCCGATTGTAGTGTAAATCCTTTGCTTTTTTCTTTAAAAAAGCAAAGATTGCAACGAAAAGCGGGAAAATGGTTGGTAAAAATGCCCAAACCATTTGCTTTAAATTAATTTAAACTTCTTGCTTTGCTATTAAATCCTTCACTTTTTCAAAAGGTTCAGCAACAAAATGATTTCTATTTTTTACTTTTTCAGGAAAACGAATATGGTACTCAAACTCGTCTCTAAAATGACGAATTGCTGCAGCCACTGGCCATGAAGCCGCATCACCTAAAGGACAAATCGTATTTCCTTCAATTTTAGATTGGATGCTCCATAACAAATCTATGTCTTCTTCGCGTCCTTGTCCGTTTTCGATTCGCCACAACACTTTTTCCAACCATCCTGTTCCTTCTCGACAAGGCGTGCATTGTCCACAACTTTCATGGTGGTAGAATCGTGCAAAATTCCAAGTATTACGAACGATACAAGCTCGGTCATCATAAACAATAAATCCGCCTGAACCCAGCATAGAACCTGTTGCAAAACCACCATCTGATAAACTTTCGTAAGTCATCAAGCGGTCTTCACCAGCAGCGGTTTTATAGATTAAATTCGCTGGTAAAATTGGCACCGAACTTCCTCCAGG
>NZ_JBKCVI010000196.1:0-2541 GCF_046317795.1 Flavobacterium sp.
TCATTGTTTGAACAAGTAGATGAGAATTTGGTACAAGTAGGTACACCTATCAATAGAACCGTAGCTAACTTTACCTTGAGCATGTTTACAGGTGCTACAGTTAACAAGAACTACGTAGTAACGGTATCGGTACAATTGGGTGGCGAGTTTGGACCACAAGGAAGAGGTTGTGAAATCTCTACATTTGTAGCCAGAAGAGCTCAAGTAGCGTTTGGTGCTACAGCATATCCAAACCCATTTGTAAGTGGCTTTAACTTAGATGTTACTGCTTCTGTAGACAGCACACCAATTGCTATCAAAGTATACGATATGGTAGGAAGATTGATTGAGCAACATACAGCTCAAGTTAATGAGTTAGAGACTACAACTATCGGAGATCGTTATCCAAGTGGTGTTTATAATGTAGTGGTGACACAAGGCGAAGACGTTAAGACGTTGAGAGTTGTGAAACGATAATCGAAATACGAAGTACGAGGTACGAAGTTGGGAGTTGATAGACTGGAGTATTAAGTATTAAGACTAAATAGTACTAAAATCCCTGTCTCGTTTGTTAACGAGATGGGGATTTTTTATTGATTTTTTTTCCGTCATTAAGTAAAAGTAAAAAAGAAAAAGATGTCTTCTAAATGACGATTTAATAATGTTTTTTTCCATTTTGAGAGAAGCTAAGTAAGCGCTTCTATAGTTTCAATATTTTTATAGTATAGACATTTATATTAGAGAAAAGTAATTATTGTTAAAGTTTTCGTAAGAAATTTTAACATCACATAATAAAATTATTATTTAGCCGTTATTTATGTTTTAAAACTCTAATAACAACTAATTTTTTATGCCCAAATCATTTTATCTTTTCTGCTCTTTGCTTTTTAGTTCATTTGTTTTTTCCCAAACTTCAATTACTTTAAAAGGAAAAGTAATTGACCATACGACAAAACTCCCCATAGAGTCGGTAACAGTCTACTTAACTTCAGTTAAGGACTCTTCCGTTGTTGATTATACGATTACCAACAAGTTGGGTTTTTTTATATTCAAAATTAAAAAAAGTGACAAACCCATATCTTTAAAAGTTTCCTATATAAGTTATCAGGATTTTAAAGAAGATTTGTCCTCCATGCAATCAGACAAAGATTTGGGAACAATAGAGCTTAAAGAGACTGTCAATGCGCTAGATGAAGTGGTTATCAAATCAGAAATTCCACCAATCAGGATAAAAAAAGATACCTTAGAGTTCAATGCAGCTTCATTCAAAGTAGGTGCCGATGCCAATGTAGAAGCACTTTTAAAACAATTGCCGGGTGTTGAAATTTCTCCCGAAGGAAAGATTACCGTAAACGGTAAAGAAGTCAATAATATTTTAGTTAACGGAAAACCTTTTTTTGGTAAAGACGGAAAAATTGCCACCCAAAACCTCCCTGCCGAAATTATAGATAAAGTTCAGGTTGTTGATACCAAAACAAAGTCGGAAGAAATATCTGGAGAAAGCGCTGGTTCACAAGTAAAAACAATAAATCTGACTATACAGGAAGATAAAAACAAAGGTTTTTTTGGAAAAATTATGGGAGGTTATGGTTCTCAGGAACGTTATGAATCTAGTTTGTTACTCAATTATTTCAAAGGGGAAAGAAAAATTAGTGTTTTGGCTTCTTCCAACAATATCAATTCCATTGGATTTTCGATGGATGAAATTTTTGATAATATGGGTGGAGGAAGAAATACGTCAATATATGTTGATGATGACTCAGGTTCGTTTGGTATAAATAATATGTCGTTTGGTGGGAACAGAGGAATTACAAAATCCAACATGATTGGAGTCAACTACCAAGATAAATTCTTTAAAAAAATTGATCAAAGCGGAAGTTACTATTTTACCAACGCTGAAACCGAAAATGCAAACAGAACAGAGAGAATCAATCTTTTACCCGAAGGGAGAACGTTTACCAATTCTCAAACTTCAACTTTTAATAGTAATAACGGACATAATTTAAATCTTGATTTTGAAGTTAAGTTAGACTCAACGTCAATAATTTATTTCAATCCTTCATTTAAGAAAATGCGAACACAAAATAAATCCATCCGAAATCAAGTTACAACTAACGAAACCAATGATGAATTGAACAGCAGTTCAAACGAGGATTACAATGAAAATAACAACAATACATTTACAACAAATGGAAGTTATAGTAAACAGTTTAAGAAAAAGAAAAGAGCATTGGTTATCAATTTTGAAACAGAAATTCAAAAAACTGATAATTTTCTAAATACAAATTCAGCAACACTATTTGCCGATGCTACACCAGATGATATAAGGAACCAAAATCAATTTGAAAAAGAGAAAAATCAATTTGGAAAATTATAAGTCCGGTTTGGAGAACCTATTACTGACTCAATCAGATTAAGCTTAACCTCAGAGGTAACGTTCAGAAAAATTGATAACTCATTAAACACTTTTGATTTTGATAGTGGTTCTAATAATTATGATAATTTTAACGACGTACAATCAAACGAAACATTTTCAAAAACAACCACCTTTTTTCCTTCAAC
>NZ_JBKCVI010000197.1:0-11057 GCF_046317795.1 Flavobacterium sp.
GTATTGTCTATGCGTTAGAAAATAATATTTCAATCAAACAATCCGAATTAGACTTAAAAATTTCTGATATTGAAAAATTAGAGGCAATTGGTAATTTTCTTCCTTCTTTAGCAGGTTCTGCCAATTATAGTATAAATACAGGAGCAAACATTAACCCAGTGACAAATCAATTTGAGAACGAAACGTTTAGATCAGCATCTGCCAATATTAATTCAGGTATAAATATTTATAACGGATTAGTAAATTGGAAAACACTGCAACGTGTTAAAATCAATAAAATTTCTAATGCATACAGATTAGACAAGATGAAAGAAGATATTATGCTTTCTATAGCTAATTCCTATTTGCAAATATTGTTCAACAAAGAACAACTGAAGGTATTAAAAAACCAAAATAAGATTACCAAAGAAAATCTTATTAGAACAAAACAATTAATTGATGCAGGAACTTTACCAGCAGGTGATATTTATGATTTGCAAGCCACTGATGCAGGACAAGAACAGCAAATAATAAATGCCGAAAACACTTTATTAATTTCAAAGCTCGGTTTAGCGCAAACTCTTTTACTAAAGGAATATGACACCTTTGATGTAGAGACAGAAAACATGGATATTCCTTTGACAAATATTCTGGATGAAACTCCTGAAGCTATTGCAATAAAAGCCAAAGATGTTGTAAAAGATGTTAAGATTGCAGCAAACAATCTTGAAATTGCAAAAAAAGATGTTCAAATTACTCGAAGTGCTTATCAGCCAACATTATCAGGATTTATTGGTTATAATACCCGTTTTGCACAAAGCAATCCACAACCAGTAATCGAACAATTGTATACATTTGATGGAACCAATATGGGAATTCAGATTAATGTGCCAGTTTTGAATGGTTTTGCAACAAGATCAAGAGTTCAAAGGAGTAAAATTAATCAAGAGCGTTCAAACTATTTGTTGGAGCAAGCCGAATTGGATTTAGAAAGAACAGTTTATCAAGCATTTAATGATTTATTGAACGCGAAAAAATCCTATGAAGCCGCATTAAAAACAAAAGAAGCCCGAAAATTTGCATTCGATTTTTCAAAAGAAAGATATGAAGTGGGTTTATTGAATTCATTTGATTTTAATCAATCTTCATTATTGTATGAAAATGCACAATCCGATGTATTAAGAACAAAATATGACTATATTTTTAGAATTAAATTATTAGAGTTTTATTTTGGAATCCCAATCGTAAATAAATAATTAAGACATGTCAAAAAAAAGAATTTATATTTTAGTAGGTGTTATTATAGGAATTATAATTTTATTAATTGTACTCTCCAAAAAGGGAATCATTGGCAATAAAGATTTAGGTGTAGAAATTGAAACTGCAGCTGTTGACGAAATTACTATTATTGAAACCGTTTCGGCCACTGGAAAAATTCAACCCGAAATAGAAGTGAAAATATCCTCCGAGGTTTCTGGAGAAATCATCGAACTGCCTGTAAAAGAAGGACAAGTGGTTAAAAAAGGACAATTGTTAGTTAAAATAAACCCCGATTTATACACCTCAGGATACAATAGAACTATTTCAAATTTATCTGTAACAAAAGCAGGTTTGAGCCAAGCCGATGCCACATTTAAAGAAGCTAAAGCAAGTTACGATAGAAGTAAAACTTTGTTTGACAAAGGAATTATCTCAAGATCTGATTGGGACAAAGCCATCGCCGCTTTTGAAGGGGCAAAAGCCAATAAAGAATCGGCCTATTTCAACGTGCAAAGTGCTAATGCTACTGTTAGAGAAGCCAAAGACAACTTAGGAAGAACCACGATTTATGCGCCAGCAGACGGAACTATTTCATCTCTTGGTGTAGAATTGGGAGAAAGAGTTTTAGGAACACAACAAATGACCGGAACAGAGATTTTGCGCGTTGCCAATTTGGATAATATGGAAGTAGAAGTAGATGTAAATGAAAACGATATCGTTAAAATTAGCATTGGAGACATTACCAAAATTCAAGTTGATGCCTATCTTAAAAAAGAGTTTAAGGGTATTGTAACCAGCATTTCTAATTCGGCTAGTACTACAATAACGGCTGACCAAGTAACCAATTTCAAAGTAAAAGTTAGAATTCTAAAAGAGTCGTATCAAGACTTATTAAAAGGGAAACCATCCAGTTATTCTCCTTTTAGACCCGGAATGACTGCAACTGTAGACATTATTACAAATAGAAAAGAGAAAGTTGTTGGGGTACCAATTAGTTCAGTTGTTATCAAATCGGATACTACAGCGACAAAAAAATATGAAGTAAAAGAAGAAAGTGACGATAACAAAATTGTGGCGAAAAGCGATAAAAAATACGAATGTGTTTTTGTAAAAGTGGGCGATAAAGCAAAAATTAGAGTTATCAAAACAGGCATACAAGACGACACGAATATTGAAGTTGTTTCTGGTTTAAAGAAAGGCGATGTTGTCATCATTGGGCCTTATACTACAGTTTCCAAAGATTTAAATTCGGGAGATAAAGTCAGTATTAAAAAAGACTCTGAAAAGGAGAAAGACAAATAAAAAAAATAAAAATTTTACTTCAGTTTCACATATTATAACTGAATTTTTAATTTGCGAATTTGAGATTACTATTCAAAACTACAACTTATTTATCTTGACTTATATCCTAAACATTGAAACAGCAACTAAGAATTGTTCTGTGTCTTTGGCAAAAGATGGTCAAACTATTTTGTGCAAAGAAATTGCAGAACAAGGGTATTCTCATGCCGAAAGATTGCATGTTTTTATAGAAGAAATTCTTAAGAAAACTAAAGTAAAAATTCAAGAACTACATGCTGTTGCAGTAAGCAAAGGTCCAGGGTCTTACACTGGTTTGCGTATTGGTGTTTCTACCGCGAAAGGACTTTGTTACGCACTTGGAATACCATTAATTGCTGTGGATACCTTACAAGTTTTAGCCCATCAAGTTTCGGTTGATAACGGAATAATAGTTCCTATGCTTGATGCCCGAAGAATGGAAGTGTATAGTGCTATTTTTGACAAAAATCATGATAATATAAAAGCTGTACAAGCAGAAGTTCTAACCGAAGACAGTTACTCAGAATTTACCGAAACCCTCTATTTTATTGGTGATTGTCAAGAAAAATGCCAAACGGTTTTAACCCAACCTAATTTCAAATTTATTCCTGAAATTCTATTTCCATCCGCTAGCCAAATGAGCCAATTGAGTTATGAAAAATTCAATCAAAACGACTTTGAAGATGTGGCTTACTTTGAACCCTTTTATTTGAAAGATTTTTTAATGATTAAGTAATTTGAACGTTTAGTACAGTTTTCAGGATTTTACGTTTTGCCTTCATGCAGTTGCTAACTTCGTAACCGTTTATTTACTATAAGATAATAATTCTTGCGAAACGTTAACTTACCAAAAATCCGCAATTGTGAGAACCACCCATGTTACATGCCGTTACTCTGAGCTTTGAAGAATTAGTGGGAAGTTATACTTAGTTCTAACAGTTGAGCCATTCTTCTTTCCAGGATTCCATTTAGGTGACATTTTCAAAACTCTGATACATTCTTCACCACTTCCATAACCAGGGTCTTGAATTATTTCAATTTCAGATATGACTCCATCTTTTTCAATTACAAATTCAGATATAACTTTGCCTTTAAAATTTGACACTTCTGGAACATGATAATTTTTAGCCATAAATTTCATAAATTTTTCTATGCCACCTGGGAAATCTGGTTTTACGTCTACGTCAACAGCATTATAAATTGAATCTTTGGCATGTTCTTGGCAATATGACAAAATTGAAAAGTTTATAAATAAAATACTTAAAATAATTTTCATAATATATAATTTAGATGTTTTTGGTTTTCGTTAATGTTATATAACATTCCGCTTTTAGTTTGAATTACTAAATAATGCTTAATTTAACTTAAAAGGAAACATGAGAATTTACAACAAAATCCGCAATCTTGCCAAGTCTGTTAGCGGTTGTTTTTTTCTTTCAGCATTTGATTAATTTTTGGACTCCAGTAATCAATTAATTCTTCAACACTTTTATCGTTTTCATTCAGCATTTGATTTTTTACAGAATAATATTCAAAGGTAACACTATCTTTTATTCTTTTAAGATGCTCAAATGATTTTTGATTTCCGTTTTCATAATAACCTTTTCTTTCAATTTCAGTATTACACTTTCTCGCATAAACTTCGGTTAGATTGAAAGCAATTTGTTGAAGCTTGAGCAACTGTGGATAATTAAATTTTGTGGTGTCTTTAACCCATGATTCATTTCTATCAAAAAATGCTATTACTTTTGGCTTATTAAATGGTGTGGAGTAAAGATAAAAACCATGATAAAAAACTAAATTCAAATCAGAATTTTTATTCGGTTCAGCTTGAAAATCTTCAAAGTTTGTTTTTCGGTTTTCATTCCAAATAATACAATTATTTAAACTTATGTATCTAAATACATCAAAATGAATTAAGTATAAAAATATTGCTACAGCCAAAACAATTATAATTATTTTTATTTTCTTCATAAGATTTCATGGTTAATGCGATTTAAATAAAATAACCGCTATCACAAAAATTCACCCATTTTTCAAATACAACCAATTATATTCGTTTGTAAGTATTTATAAACGAAAATATAATGAAAACATTTTCTATAGTTTTGAAAATATAACAACCTTTGGAATAAGAGAAAGAAAATCAAATCTTAATTCAGCATTAATCCATAGATTTCTAATAACTTATTCCTTCGAAGCTTCTTTTACAAAAGGTTGTACCGCAATTCCAGCTGTATCAAAAGCGTCTTTACATCCTTCTAAAACATCGGATGTCATTTCTATAAAATCTTCATTTTTTGACCAAGGGCGAATGGCTAATTGTATAGCAGAATCGGTTAATAAATTTACAACAACAGTTGGTGCAGGATTTTTCAAAACTTTGGGATGATTTTCTAAAACGTGCATTACAATTTCTTTCGCTTTTTTTATGTTGGTATCATACGAAATATTGAAAAGTAAATTCGCTCTTCTGTTTTTTCCTAACGAATAGTTAGTAATGACACCATTAGATAAAATGCCATTGGGCACAAAAATAGTTTGATTGTTTCCTGTGATTAATTTGGTAACAAAAATTTGAATTTCGCCCACCGTTCCTATAACATTTTGCGCTTCTATAGTATCGCCAACTCGGAATGGTTTGAACAAAATAATCAACATGCCACCTGCAAAATTGGAGAGTGAACCTTGTAAAGATAACCCAACGGCTAATCCAGCTGCACCAAGAATAGCAACAAAAGAAGATGTTTCTATTCCGAGTTTTGAAATAAACGTAACAAAAAGTAAAATTCGCAATGCCCAAAGCAAACTGTCTGCTAAAAACTTTGACAATGTTGGGTCTAATTCGCGCTTTACCATAATCCTCCGAACCAACCGGTTTAGTATTCTAATTATATATAGTCCTACGAATAGCACTATGAAAGCTGAAATCAATTTAGGAGAATAATCAATTAAAAGTTTGATAAATTGATCAACATAATCGGCAAACGAATGAATATAGTGTAGTTCTTTTTTTTCCATACTAATATAAAAAAATCCCGACTCTCGAGGCATCGGGACGGGATATAAAAATAGTAATTTTATAAATTAATCTGCATTTTCGTCAGCAGGTTTGACTGTATCTTCTGCTTTTGTTCTTATTTCATCAGCATCTTCTGAAGTATCGTTTGTAAATGAATTTACTTTTTCTTTAACTGTTTCTAACGTTTCATGAGCAAAAGTTTCTGCTTTTTCAATGCTTGGAGTAGCGACGTCTTTTACTTTTTCCATCGTTTCTGCTGCACAAGGTTCTGCTTTTTCAATGATTGGAGTAGCGACTTCTTTTACTTTTTCCAGCGTTTCTTCTGCAAAAGTTTCTGCTTTTTCAATGATTGGCGTGGCAACTTCCTTAGCTTTTTCATAATTTTCATGAGCAAAAGTTTCTACTTTTTCAATTATTGGTGTAGCAACTTCTTTTACTTTTTCCAACTTTTCTTCTGCAAAAGTTTCTGCTTTTTCAATTATTGGTGTAGCAACTTCCTTAGCTTTTTCATAATTTTCTTGGACTAAATGTTCTACTGTGTCAGCCACTTCGGCTACTTTTTCTTTGGATGAACCAAATAAATTTTTAAAAAAATCTCCAAATCCCATAACTGTGTTTTTATTGGTTAATAATAACAATATTACAATATTTTTCTAAGATGGAATAGCAATTCTATCCATAATTTCATTAAAATTAGTGGTTGGAATGTCACAAGTCTTGTTTTGGCACAAGTAAAATAAGGTTTCTTTTTCTAAAAAACGATTTTCCAAAAAAGGAAGTTTAGTTGATTTTGTTGACCCAGCGATGATAATATTGGGCAAGTATTTTTGATTTAACTTTTCTAAATAGTGCAAGGCATTTTCGCTGCAAATTGCCAATTCTTTTTGCTGCTCCGAAAAATGCAATAGCACATTCAGCCAATTAGAATAAGCCGAAGGATAATCAATAGTTGGTAGTATGTTTTGTACCATTTGCTGGCAAATAGTTTCGTAATAACTGTTGTTGAAATAAATGCTTAGCTTAAATAAATTTTCGGCCATCACCGAATTTGCAGCCGGAATTACATTGTCTTCCACTTCAAAATGAGGCGTTATTAATTTTGAATCTTTTTTGGAAGTAAACGAAAAAAATTGAGCTTTTTCGTCATAAAAAAAGTCAAAACAATAATCAGTTAATTGCTTGGCGTTTTGCAACCATTTTTCGTCCAAAGTTACTTCGTATAAAGTGATAAATGCTTGAATGACGTGAGCATAATCTTCTAAATATCCATTGATTGTGGCTTTAGCTACGCTCTGTTCGGCTCCGCCTCGAGTTCCATTTTTATACGTTCGGAATAAATTTCCCTCAGAATTCCAAACATTTTTGCAGATGAATTGTGCGTTTTGCAATCCTATTTCTAAATAGTTGCTATTGCCAAGTGCTTTGTATGCCTCCACAAATCCTTTGAGCATCATGGCATTCCACGACGTTAAACATTTGTCGTCCAATCTTGGTTTGCTGCGTTTTTCTCTTGCGGTGTACAATAAATTTTCCCAAGATTTTTTCTTTTGTTCCAAAGTTGCTATAGCCATATTGTTCTGTTTTGCAATGGCTTCTAAAGATTGATTTTGGATTAAAACATAATTGTCATGTTCCCAAAAGCCAAATTCGTTAACATTGAAAACGAGTGAAAATAATTCTAAATCTTCCTGAAGTATGGCTTGTAATTCAGGTTTTGTCCAAACGTAAAATGCGCCTTCTTCGAGATGGTTATCTGAATTTAAACTATCAGCGTCGAGAGCGGAATAAAAGCTTCCTTGGCTGGTTAGCCATTCTTTTTCGATAAAAGTCAGTGTTTTTTCAATGACTTCTTTGTAGTGTTTGTTGCTGGTTAATTTGTAGGCATTAGCATAAAGTGAAACGAGTTGGCCATTGTCATAGAGCATTTTTTCAAAATGTGGCACATGCCATTTCATATCCACAGAATAGCGAGAAAATCCACCGTCAATAGTGTCAAACAATCCGCCGTAAGCCATTTTGGTTAGGGTTAAATCAACAAATTCTAGGATGTTTTTGTTATTGGTTTGATAGCCATAACGCAAAAGGAATTCATAATTGGTGGGCATCATAAATTTTGGAGCACGAGCCATACCACCAAATTCCCAATCAAAACTTTTTTGCCATTTTTCGATTAATTTTTCTAAGATTTCAAAATCAAAAGAACTTTCAGAATCGTTAATTGGTACAATGCTCAAAGATTGTAATCCTTCGTGAAGTTTTTGGGCATAATCCAAAATCGTTTCAGGATTTTGGGAGTAAATTTCTTGAAGCTTTTCAAGAGAATTTATCCAATCGTTTTTACGGAAATAGGTGCCACCCCAAATAGGTTTTCCATCGGGCAATGCTACAACATTCATTGGCCAACCGCCTTGACCAGTCATTACTTGCACAGCTTTCATATAAACGGCATCAATATCGGGACGTTCCTCGCGGTCGATTTTGATGTTTATAAAATGAGCGTTCATAACATTCGCCACTTCTTCGTTTTCAAAACTTTCGTGCTCCATAACGTGGCACCAATGGCAAGCAGAATACCCAATACTGATTAGAATAAGTTTGTTTTCTTTTTTGGCTATGGTCAAAGAGTTTTCATTCCATGCTTTCCAATGCACGGGATTGTTAGCGTGTTGGAGTAAATAAGGACTAGTTTCTAGATGGAGTTCGTTCATGGCAGTTGGTTTAGCCCAGATAGAAGTGGAAATCCTTTTTTATTGCTTTGTAAAAAGTCCTTCGACTGCGCTTAGGATGACAAAGCAATAAAAAAGATTGCAACGTATAGCTGGAAATAGCTTCAAAATTAATTTAAAAAAGCGTCCAGTTTTAGACGCTTAAAGTTACTTTTTTATTTTGAATAATTGCTATCCGTTTATTGCTTCTACAATAATATCTTTATCGTTTAACATGTCTTTCAGCATGTTTTCTATACCGCTTTTCAAAGTGAAAGTGGAAGAAGGACAACCGTTACAAGCGCCTTGAAGCACTACTTTTACTCTTTTTTCGGTTTCGTTATAGGAATCGAAAAGGATATTACCACCATCGGCCGCAACAGCTGGTTTGACATATTCTTCAAGAATATTGATGATTTGCTGTGAGGTTGTATCAAGATTGTCAAAGTGTTTGATTTCTTGTTTTTTTTGTTTGGCATCATTTTCAATTAGCGATTCGTCTGTAACTGTTCCTCCGTTTTCGATGAATTGTTTGATGAAAGTTCGTAATTCCAAAGTTACTTCATCCCAAGAAATGCTGTCATATTTGGTTACAGAAATATAGTTCTCGGCAATAAAAATTTCTTTCACAAAATGAAATTTAAATAATTCTTGAGCTAATGGAGAGGATTTTGCTTGGTCACTATTTTTGAATTCTACAGCAATTTTTGTCAAAGCTTTATTCACTACAAATTTTAATGAAGCTGGATTTGGTGTGGTTTCGCCATAAACCGTTATGGGTTGTTTTTTGTTTACATTCTCATCTTGCAAAACAATGATGCCGCCATTATTGACAAAACTTTCAATTTGATCAGCAACTGCCTCTTGAACATCTGACCATTCAACAATACTGAAACGTTCAATGGCAATAAAATTGCCAGAAATATAAACGGTTTTCACAAAAGGAAGGTAAAAAAGTTGTTGGGCTAACGGAGAATTTTTGGCTTCATCGATATTTTTATATTCAAAATTTTGATTTTGAGTTATAAAATCTTGAAATTCAAATTTTAAAATGGTAGGGTTTTGAGTTTCTTTTATAGTTATTTTCATCGGGAATGAATATTTTTTTGCAAATTTAACAAAGTTATTTTCCTTGATTACTTATATTTGGACAATTAAACAATTAATTAACATTTGAGTGTTTTTGAATTTCAAAATCACTTTCCTAAATTTTAATCAATGAAACGAATTATATTAGTTTTTGTTTTTGTTTTTAATGTGTTAAATTCTTTTTCACAGCCTATTACAGTTAACAATACCACCTATACAGTCCCACAATTGGTTCAAAATGTTTTATTTGCTTCACCTACAGGTGGCGGGAGTAGTTGTATTGGAACAATTACAAACATCACTTGGAGTACTGGTTCCAATTTTGGTTCAGAAAATGGGATTGGCTATTTTACGAATGCGAATCCTAATTTTCCATTAACCAATGGTGTGATTTTATCAACAGGAAATGCTTTGAGCGCACCCGGACCAAATACTACAACACTTAGTCAAGGAATTGGTGCTTGGCTTGGCGATACAGAATTGTTTAATTACATCAGCGGTTTAGGAATAGATCCTACATTGACAGACTATAATAATGCGACAATTTTAGAATTTGATTTTACGCCATTGACCAATCAAATGAGTTTTGACTTTCTTTTTGCATCAGAGGAATATGGCACTTTTCAATGTGAATATTCTGATTCATTTGCATTTTTCTTAACCAATGTTACTGCTGGGACTCCCGCTACAAATTTGGCTTTGATACCCAGTACAACTACTCCAATATCAGTTGTAACTATTAGAGATAGCGCTAATAACGGGAGTTGTGCATCTGCAAATCCTACCTATTTTGGCAACTTCAACGGAGGAGCGAATGCTGCTACTTCTGCAACCAATTTTAATGGAGAAACTGTATTAATGACGGCCTCTTCTGCTGTAATTCCCAATAATGTTTATCATATAAAGTTAGTAATTGCAGACAGAAATGATAACTCATATGATTCGGCTGTTTTCCTTGGTGGTGGTAGTTTTAATATTGGTTCTGCTGAAATTGCTGGTACAGGAGAGTTTAATGGGATTGATGATTTTGCTGGTACTAACGCAATTTGTGGAAACAAAACCATTATAGCACAAGCAGGTTCTGTTGCAGTTGTGGGCGCTACTTACTCTTGGACTTTTAATGGTAATCCTATAGCAGGCGCTAATGCCTACAATTATTCTATTACTCAACAAGGAAATTATTGTGTAACGATAACTTTTCCAGGAGGATGCCAGCAAACTGATTGTATGGTTGTAGATTATATAACTCCTGTCGCCATTGGCACTCCAAATGATTTAACTGAATGTGCAGCACCATTTAATTTAACCGATAATTCTTCTGTTATTTTAAATGGAACATCTAATCCTATTTCTTTTTACCATTCTTTGGCAGATGCACAACAATTAGCATCACCTATATTAAATCCTACTAATTATAATGGTACAGATGGTGAAACTATATTTGTAGCTGTTGAAAATAATAATAATGATTGTATTGTAACTACTCAGTTTGCTTTGCAAATAGACCCAACGCTGTGTAATCCTAATCCTAATCCTAATCCACCCCCCAATTTAACATTGTGTGAGAGTATTTTAGGTAGTGGTTCGGCGACTTTTAATTTTACGCCACAAACAGCTATAGTATTAGGTGCTAATAATCCAGCCAATTATACTATTAGTTATCATTTAACTCAAGCAGCTGC